>CBDUAB010000428.1:0-4620 GCA_965365045.1 uncultured Planctomycetales bacterium | reverse complement strand
ATCTCGCAACCCACATCTCGCATCCCGTGAGAAACCCGATCTAGAAGTGACCTATCGCGGACCGATAACAGTAGTCAAATAACAGTTGCCATTCGTTCCGTGCGATTTCTTGACAAAGGGTTCTTACGTCTCCATCCTCACGCCGGCACGCCTCACAGAGATCAATAAAACAATACGGATCCCAATGACCACTAAGATTCTCGGACACTCCCGTATCTCCAAATGCGATGGCTCGTTCCCGCGATGTTTCCGCCAATTGGTGGAATATCGCGTGTTCGCCGACTTTTCGGAACCAATATTTGGCGTTGGAAAAATCCCCCTCGCGACGATGCATGATCCCATGCCAGTAACTACCGCTTGAGGTGTCAATGGACTGGCTGATAGCATGGGACTCATCGAGAAAATCGTGCCACAGCCAAAGCCCCGACAAGCAGCAGTCGGCCATGCCGTCGTCAACGATTGTTTGGCCGACGAACAGATCCGTGACGGACAAATTGGCCAGAAGCGTGCGAGTATTCTCGCTTGGGCGTCCTGGCCCCAAGTCGTTGAGTCGTTGCGGGTCAACGAGCTTCGTGACCATGGCACCGTATTGGTGCGGAGTGAAACCTGACAAATCCGTCCTCCCTGGCTGGTTGAGATTGCTGGCTGTGATTGGCTACACGGAGCCTGTCCGGGCTGTTAAACTCAAGGGTGTTGAATGTGGCCAGCTCGCGGAGTGAGTCGGCCACACTCAACACTCCGCAGGATCGCAAATCACAATAACTGTCGCAAGCGGGTACTGCCCGTCAAGAGACGATCATGACAGATGAAAACATGACAGATGAAAAGACGACATCTTCGGCGGATGCCAACGCCGCGGATAAGCTGGCGGAGGAATCGTCCGCCCAAAAGACAAATCACGTGATCAAGATTGGCTCACAGCGTCCGGGCCACGAAATCTCGGTCGAGACAAAGCCCGCGGCGCCGGCGCTCGGCGATTCGCTCGAGGACGATTCCAAATTTGCGCCGAAATCGCTGCCTGGGCCGTCAGCTCCCGCGGACGAGCCCGTCAGTGGGGCGACTATTGCCGATTCAGCGAGCACATCCGAAACCAGCGATCACACTGCGGATATAGATACAGAAACTGTCGAACATCCGTCCAGCGCCTTTCCACCGCCGCGCGTACAACGGCTGTCACCGGAAGTGCAGCGTGAAGTCGACGAAGAGCTCGAGGGTATTTCGCTTGATGATTTGTTGGTTGGCGGTGAAACGACTAGCGAAGACAGTGAGTTAGAAGTTGACACACGCTATCAGGCAAGTGTTGTCAAGGTCGATCGAGAGTATGTCTTTTTCACGCTGCCCGGTCACCACGAAGGTGCAGCGCCGATTCGACAATTTGAGGAACTGCCGGAGGTTGGTGCTACATTGGAAGTCACGGTTACCGGATTCAAACCGGACGAGCGACTTTACGAATTAACGATTCCTGGGGCCGCAATCTCTGTCGGTGACTGGTCCGATCTCGATGAAGGTGTCGTCGTCGAAGTTAAAGTGACAGGCCACAACACGGGCGGCTTGGAATGCGAGGTGAACGGCATTCGTGGGTTTATTCCAATTAGCCAGATCGCACTTTACCGTGTGGAAGATCTGGCCGAATTCGTCGACCAGAAGTTTCCTGTTGTTGTCACGGAGGTAAATCCGGCGCGGCGCAATCTCGTGGTCAGTAGACGTGCTCTGCTGGAACGTGAACAAGCCGAAGCACGCGAAAAACTGATGCAAACTCTCGAGGTTGGTCAAGAGCATGAAGGCGTCGTCAGGAACTTGCGAGATTTTGGAGCGTTTGTCGATATCGGCGGTGTCGACGGACTGATCCATATCAGCAAAATTAGCTGGGATCGCGTATCGCATCCAAGTGAAGTGCTCGAAGAAGGCCAGCGAGTGAAAGTCAAGATTGACAAGATTGATGCGGAATCGGGCAAAATCAGCTTTACATACCGCGACCTGCTCGAACAACCCTGGGACGGAGCGGAGACCAAATATCCTAATGGCTCGATGGTTACGGGTACCGTATCCAAAATAATGCCGTTTGGTGCCTTTGTTCGCATCGCGGCCGGTGTCGAAGGATTGGTCCACATCTCGGAGTTGGCGCATCACCGCGTAACGCGCGTTGATACAGTTATCCAAGAAGGACAGGAAATCAACGTCAAGGTTCTCTCGGTCGACGAAGGTGCGCAGAAGATGAGCCTGTCACTAAAAGCCGCCCTGGGGCCTCCCCCTGCGGACGAAAAGGACGCAGAGGATGCGACGCCTGATGAAGCGGAATCCACTCGTCAACCGGTTCGTCGCAGCAACAAACCGCTGAAGGGTGGTTTAAACAAACCCACCGGAGGCGAAGACATCGGCCTCCGCTGGTAACGGGTTCAGCCACGAAAAAGCCCGCGTCCTTGAGACACGGGCTCTTCGTCATTTTCGGCCAGCTTGTAGGCCGGAACGAGCGGCGCGACAAGTACCGTTTGTGATGAACCGCTACCACGCCGCGCTGTTCCGGCGTGAATCGCCAACACGCACCGACCTCGCAGCTCATGCCGGAACAGCGCGGCAAGGAAAACGACAGCCAACGCTACGGTGCTCGTGCCGCTTATTCCGGCCTACATGAGAAATAACAGACTAGGCGTCTTTCTCGGTCAGCTTGCAGCAAAGCGGCGCGCCTTTGGCAAGGCCACAGTCGACGCACATCTCGGCGCCTTCCTTGCAGCAATCTTCGCTGCCTGCTGCTTGGCCACATTTGCCACAGAAGTCCTTACCAGCCAACTCGGCAGGGACTTTGCAGCACAATGGCGCACCTTTGGCCAGCGAGCATTCGCCGCACTTTTCGGCGCCTTCCGCGCAACAAGCTTCCGAGCCCTTCGCTTGTCCACATGAACCACAGTACTTTTCCACGGATACCAGCGTTGTGTTCGTATCCAGAACAGCAGCACCGTCACCTTCGGCGGGCGTTGTCGTGTCGGTTGCTGGTGCTGGCTCTTCGGTCGCACCACCACCACAGCCTAGTACCATTACGACCAGGCCAATCAGGAACAGTTTGCTTTTCATCGCTTTGTCTCACCTATTTTGAATTGGAAAATCGAGCACGCCTCGTGACGCACTAATAAGAAATACTACGATTCACAATCAAAGACATTAGCACATAGATTCAATGATGCCCAGTAGTTGACCCGTCAAAACCGGTGTATCTTCCGCCACAAGGCTTCGCCGCAGAATCCCACCAATCGTCGATCGACACTTCGCCGGCGATGAACTCCCACAAACTATCTCAACGACAAACCGCGCGAACTTCGCCCACATGCCATATCAAAATCTGGAAGCCGCACTTCGGTTTTCTTCGCCATCCATACGTTATTCTTTAGCCGGTAGCCAAAACCCCCACTGCAATCAACGTTGTATTGTTCGCGTTTGGCGCCCGTCCGTAAATACCATCAGGGACATCCTGCGACACACCAATCCTTCCGCCGCGGTAGTCTGGGTAATCTGGATTGTGACGCGATTTAAAACGTATTTGTTTTGTCAACATGACGGATTTGAACGTCACTGACATTAAGACCTAGTACACCCAATACGTTTCATACGAATGCAGATCTACTCATCACGAGACGTGTTACCCTGGAACGCCGAGCTCATCTGTCGGCAGTCGCGTTTGGTAGCGTTAGCGGCCGTGTTCGTTTATGGCGGTCTGATTGCCGGTATTCCTTTTGCACTGTGGTATCGAGGGTCGATGCCAACGTGGCTGGCAATGATCATCGGTGCTATTGGGGCGCTTTGCCTACCGATGGTTGTAGGTAGCTTCTTGGACTCAATACGCCGGAGCAATTGGCTCATTGTATTGGGACGCGAGGGTGTCTGGATCAATCTTCGTTCGTATCGGAATCATCGTTTCGAGGACGCTCAAACTGTCGTTCATTTGTTATATGGGGAATTAGCGAGCGCGGCGCGCCATACCGCCAAGCTAAGCGCTCCTTCCAGTGACGGTACGACAACCTGGAAAGTGACTTCACTCGATCTGAATGTGCAGGTACCGAATACCGATCTAGTACGCGAAGCGATCGCCGCAGAACGCCGTCGAAAAACGACGCGTAAACACTTGGGTGGCTTGGTGACGGTCAGTGGGCGTTCCAACCACGTGCCAGTGACGATGCCTGCGGATAATCTCGTGCGGATCACTTGGAAATCACGTCACGATTTTGTACGGCCCCGCATCGATCGAGTGCTCCAAAGTCTGACGAACCGTATCGCTGTGGTCGGCGATTCTGCACCAGCCAAAACGGCCAACTGGGAAGAGCTAGCCGATGACGAGCTAGACGATTTAGTACTGCAGTTCGTTGAGTCTGGCGACACAATCTCGGCTATCAAACTGCTCACACGTCGGCGCCACTTCACAATAACTCAAGCCAAGCAGTTCGTTGACGGACTGACAGAGCGGCTGTAGCCGGGACTTGTTATTGTCGGAACAGCAAAACGCGGGAACATCGAGCCATGCGTGCAGGAACGCACTTTGCAGAGATGCACGGTAGCCCGACGCGCAAGTTTTGAATTTGCGCGCTTCTGTAACCCTCCCGGCGGGAGGGTCGGACGCGGTAGCGGCCGGGG
>CBDUAB010000427.1:0-4625 GCA_965365045.1 uncultured Planctomycetales bacterium | reverse complement strand
AGGGAAGCGGCTACGGGGGCTATGGTGGTGAGGCTCCTGAAATCTCAGATTTTGTCGGAGTGCCGAGCCCGGGTTCAGGCAATGTATGGACATTTACAGGAACGGTTACGGACGACGACCCAACTGGTGCGACAGGAACGATCACTTTTGCAGGAGTTGATACGCCGTTCACGGTAGACGACGATGACACGTTTTCAATTGGCGTGGAAATCCCTGCTGGAGCCGGTAGTGGATGGGCGAGGGTCACCGTGACGGATGACGATGACAATACTTCGGCTGCTGTTTGGTTTTTATTGCATCTCAATTGAATGCCGATATCCCGTGGTCCGTAGGTTCTGGTTGATACCATGGCTACAGCGTTGCTTGCCTGGGAGTTGGGTGCGGGGCTTGGGCATCTCACGGTCCTGCGGCCCGTGGCCCAACGATTGGCGGAAAATGGGCACCAAGTACATCTCGTTGCTCGGGATCTAGCGTCCGTGGAAACGGTCTTCGGTGATTTGGATTTTCCTCGTTACCAAGCGCCGATCAAGATCATTGAGGGTCAGCGTCAGCCCACAGTATTCGCGCACATCTTGCACAACTGTGGCTTTGCGCGAGAATCCGAGCTTGTCGGCCGGATCAAGGCGTGGGATCGTCTTTATGAAATGATCCAGCCCGACATGTTGATTCTCAATCATTGCCCGACAGCACTTGCGGCCGCGCGCGGGCTCGGTATCAAGCGAGTGTTGATTGGGACGGGCTTTGTTAGTCCCCCTGCTACAAATCCATTGCCAACGCTACGACCTTGGTGCGCGCCAGATCGTTCCGAATTAGAATCCGAAGAAAGTCACACCCGTACCATCCTGAATCAATCGTTGTCAAAATGTGATAAACCGTCGGTTGCCAACCTCTCCGACCTTTACGGAGAAGTGGATTTGACGCTGTTGACCACGTTCAAGGAACTCGACCATTTCGGACAGCGTTCGGGCGTTCGCTATTGGGGAGCGTGGCCAGCGTTTCCTGGCGCTGCACCGCAGTGGCCGGACGGATCGGGAAAAAAGATCTTTGCCTACTTGAAGAAATCGCCAGGGCTCACACAGTTACTCAAGGAGTTGAAAGCGTTGCGACTTCCGACCATCGTCTATGGCGACTGGGTCACGGATCGTATTGTCAGAGACTACGGAAGTCCAACCTTGCGTTTGGAGAGCACGCCGCTTGACCTTGCTCAAGTCGCCACGCAATGCGACGTAGCCATTCTGAACGGAACGCACGGAGCAACCGCCGCGATGCTGATTGGCGGCGCTCCAACATTGCAACTGCCGATTTTTCTGGAACAACGGCTAATCGCTGAACGGGTTGTCACTCTGGGAGCTGGCAGAATCGCGGATCGCAAGGACGTGCCGCAAGTCATGACAAACTTACGCAAGATGCTGGATTCCCCGTCGTACGCCGACGCGGCTCAGAGTTTCGCTGCAATGTATGCCAAAGTCGACCCAAATCAACAATTCGACGAAATGATGAATCAGATCGAAACTCTATTGTCTGGGCGACTTGAGCACTCCGACGTAGCGCCGCACATCGCTTCCGCGTGATTTTCCTCGCCAAACACTAGCTTCGCTTCGCTAGCTGACCTACATCGCCGTGATCGCGTCGGACTACCGTGCATCGATGCAAAAGTGTTCCAGCACCCTGGAATGCCCGAACGCGTTGCGTGTGATGGACAATGGTTAACGTCTGGCGCGATTAAAGACCGAAGAGGACTTATGCGGTCTAGTTCGACTTTTCGGATTGGATCCCATCAGCCTTTGCACTGTTGTCGACATGTGATCCTTTCTCAGTCTGGGCACCGAATCCGGTCCGCTTGTACCAATGCTGTTATCGAATCGCCATAATTTTCTGTTCGTCCATATCGCGAAGACGGGCGGTACGAGCGTTCGCGTGGCCCTCAAGAAACTGAGCCGGCGAGACGGTTTTTTCATTCCAACATTTGTCTGCCATCGGATAAGCGCGCTTTGCCAGCACCGCATCGGCACAAAATTACCGCGGCATGCAGCTGCGATTACGGCGCGGGAAATGCTGCCCCGTGACATCTTCGATGGCCTCTTCAAATTTGCTTTCGTACGGAATCCGTGGGATCGCCTCGTCAGCGCGCACTTCCATTTTGTGCGCGAGCGACAAGACGTGCTGCAAGCTATCAACGTGAAAACATTTGATGAGTTTGCCCGCTGGCTTGTAAGCGAAGGACAGTTTTACCGCGGAGCGCGATGTACACTTGTCGACGTCTTTCGTCGTCCGCAATTCGAGCACCTTGTTGACCATGACGGCGTAGGATTGGTGGATTTCGTCGGTCGCTACGAGCGATTGGCCAGCGATTTTGGGAAAGTCGCCGATCGTTTGGGTGTCGCGCGAATGGACCTCCCGCACAAGCGTCGCGCCCAACGTCGTCCGGATTACCGGACACACTACACCGATAGCTTGGCCGAGTTGATCGGCAACTATTACCGAAACGATGTGACGAAGTTCGGTTTTGCGTTTGACCGACCGTCACCAGGGGAGCATTCAGAATGTCAAGATCAACCGTGCCGTTCGTTCGCGGTGATGAATCAGAATTGAATAGACCGACGGAGCAGCCAAAGTTAAGAATTGCCGATCATGCAGCGACAAATCCATCGCGCGGCCCGATTTTCGTAAACGGCTTTTCGCGCGGTGGCACCACCCTGCTGTCGAACATTCTCGCTTCGCATCCGGATACGTGTTACGTGGGCGAGACGCATCACGTCTTTAAAGGGCATCGCCATTCTGATTCGTGGTGGCAGGTTCTAACGAAAGCGATGCGCAATGATTTGCTGTATATCTTGCGCCAGCGCGAGGATGTTTTCAGTCCACGCCTCATTCGCCCTCGTCGCCAAATGAGTCGTCGTTCGATCTTGCGTCTCAAACGGATCTTGGAGCGGGAACGATACCGAGCGTGCAAACACCCGATGTACAGCCGATTCAAAGCGCCGGATGTTAACTACACTTTTCAAGAAGTCCAAAATGCGCGGCTGTTGTCAAAAAACATTGACGGCATGATTTACACAACGGGCATCTTGGCGACCGCCTTTCCCGATGCAACTTTTGTTTCCCTGTTACGCAATGGATTTGCATTATGTGAAGGGCATCTACGGCGCGGCCGCTCGGCCACGGAATCTGGTTGGCGGTATCGACAGTTGGTCGAGCACATGTCGCGCGACGCCGAAGCGTTGCCGAATTATCATATCGTGCGTTTCGAAGACCTGTTGGCCGACCCACTTCGCGTTACTCGAGGAATCTACAATCTTGTGGGCCTGGATCCAGGGGCGGTGTCGCAGGTGCGGATGCAGCGCCGTCGCGTAATGGACGCGCGTGGGAACCATCGGCTTGAAATGGGCGGTGATGAATGGAGTGTCGTGTGGCTGAATCTGCAGGACTTGCCTCGCTACCTTGAACGAAATGCCGATCAAAATCAGATTGTGCGACTTTCCGATTCCAATCGGTTGGCCTTCTTGGCGGAAGCTGGTCCGACAATGGCGCGTCTCGGTTATCTGCCATCGACGTCACCGCAGGATGCCGCCGAGCCGCAGGTCCTTTCACTGGAAGCGTATCGAGAATCGCTGCGGCGATCCGCCGGGACTGTGACGACCGGCGACCATCGCAAGGCCGCTTAGGGTTTGACAAATCTATGCTTGCGTTTATTCACATTCGAAAGACAGGCGGCAGTACCGTAAACACCATCTTGCGGCAGTCCTTTTGCACAAGGCACTTCGAAGTTCGACTTGGAAAGAAACGTTCGCTCCATCCGGTTGTAAGCTGTGACGAAATCAGACGCTTCCGTTGGATCTACCCACGTCTAGCGAGTATCGCTGGGCACGGTGTCGTGCCGTTTCGTGATCTGTGCAAACTCGATGGCGACATGCGTTTTTTTACATTCTTGCGCCAACCACTTGACCGTTGTGCGTCTGATTACCAATTCCGAGTTCAACGAGGTGGCCTGCAGCAGCCATTTGATGAGTGGATCAAGACGGGTTTTGCGCGTAATCGCCAGACGCTGAAATTGGCTGGGGTGGAGTCGGCTGCGGTTGCCATTGAGATCCTGCGCAACCGAGTTGGTTTTGTGGGACTGCTGGAACGGTTTTCAGAGTCGTTGGTCCTATGGAAAAAATGGTGTGACACTCCGCAATTGGATATTCGCTTTCGTCGCAAGAACACGGCGAAACAAAACACGATCAAGCAGCAGTTGCTTACCGATGAGAAGTCTCGCGCCAAGCTCATCGCCGCGAATGAAGAAGATCTACGAGTTTATACCTTCGTTGTTAATCAGCTCTTCCCGCGGCAGATTGCGGAATTTGGTGGAGGATTGGATGAAGCGGTGCAGACGTTTGTTGCCAGCAATGAGCCAAGTCCGCTTTACCCGCGTCAGTTAACAAGCATGTTTGTTCGCGAGCTGCTCTACAAGCCTTTTACGTTGGTATGGCACGACGCCGACAACCCGCCTCCGGCACCGCGCGCCGTGCGAGTGGCTGCGTAGGCCACGCCTGGCCAGTTGAAAATGTGAGGTCGTGTGAATTTAGGATTCTTCCGACTTTTCTGTCAACTTTTTCCGCAATGCGTGCCCAGTTTGCACGCTT
>CBDUAB010000426.1:0-4633 GCA_965365045.1 uncultured Planctomycetales bacterium | reverse complement strand
AGAGTTGGTGTCCCCAGCACGCTCCGAAGCCAGCTTGTCAGTTTCCCGATCTCGTGCATTGGCAACCGGTATTGCAGGGTTGCCTTGCACGGTCGATTGCAGACTGACTTGGTGTTGCGGATGAATTGAGTAGTGGGCACGGACTTGTTGATGGCGAACAACGTAATTGCAACCGTGATCGATCGCCAGCAGGCGGCCTGTCGTTAGGTCGCGAGCCAATTGCTGGGCAGCCTGCCGCAGCTGGCTGCGACCGAACGAGCTATGAAAGCGCGGAATCGTCAGGCCCGCCAGCATCGACAACAATGTCAGTACAACGAGGAGTTCAACGAGCGTGTAGCCGCGCGTCTGGCCAATAGCGGAATTACGAAGACTTGCGTTGACCATCTGCGGAAGCTACCTGTCCGTCGGCCTTACTGTCTTGCTTCCAATTCACAACGTCGTCGTCCGTGTTGTCCTGGCCGTCTTTGCCAGGCGACCAGACATTGGGGAAATCCCGCTTGCCATTGGCCGGCGGATATACGTATCGGTATGAGTTACCCCACGGATCCATGGGTAAGTCTTCGGCGTCGAGGTAGGGTCCGTCCCAATCACGGCTGCGATTCTCGTCGGTTGGAGCTTCGAGCAGCGACTGCAAACCTTCTTCGGTTGTCGGGTAGGCGTGATTGTCGACGGCGAACAGTTTTAAAGTGGACTCAAGATTGCCAATGGCAATCCGTGTCGTTTTAATGTCGGCCTTCTGCTGTGCGCCCAAAATTCGTGGTCCCACTAAACCAAAGAGTAGGACTAAGATCACGAGTACCACGAGCAGCTCGACGAGAGTAAAACCCTTACGAGTGTCACTGGTGTTCATCAGATTTCTCCTTAACATAATTAGATTCCGCTGAATTCGTCCCTGTTTTGTCATAGGCTGGGTCACTCAGGAACTGGTCAAGTATTACCCAACGGTTGTGCTCATTTCGATAATAGGAAGTAACAGCGCTACGAGTATGAATAACACGACGCCACCAATCAGGACCAGCATGATGGGCTCGACGAGACGAACCATCAGCCCCAACTGGCGCTCAATGCGTTGATCGACGCGATCGGCCACATTCAGCAGCACGGAATCGAGCGTGTTTGCTTCTTCGGCCACGCCGATCATTGCCATAATGTTGGGCGGAATGAGTCCGCTGTCCGCCAAGGGACGCGACAACGACTCGCCCGCGGATACGTTTTCAGCCGCGTCCATAATTGCGCGGGAGAGCAAACGATTTCCCGTGGAATCACTGCTGATGCGTAATGCCTTGAGGATCGGCACACCGTTGCGCAACAGCGTCCCCAACACGCGACAGAATCGAGCCAAGGCAGTATTGTGGAGGATACGGCCTGCCACCGGTAGCCGCAGCTTGACGCGATCGAGCAGCTCGCGAGCTGATTCGGTCGCCAAGTACCGACGCAGCAGCCAGCCGCCGGCCACCAATCCTGCCAGCACGAATAGGCCATAATCTGTCAGCGTGTCGCTCAGAAATAGTAGGATGGTTGTGGCGACTGGCAGGCCGGCGCCTGATGTTTCGAGGCGCGTGAAGAGTGTCTCGAATTTCGGCACAAAGAAGACGATAAGCACGACGGTGACAATCGCGCCCATGACCGCCAAGAAAGCTGGGTAGGCCATCGCGCCCAGGACTTGCCCCTTGAGTTCTTCCTGGTTTTCGAGAAAGTCCGCCACACGGCGCAAAGCGTCTTCCAGAAATGCCCCTTCTGATCCGGCCCGCACCATGCTAATCGTCAGCTCGGAAAAGACTGTTGGATGTTGCGCCATGGCGACTTCGAGACTCGCACCTTCAGCCACTTGATCGTGGATGTCAAGCATCACGTCGCGCAACACGGGATGGACCGCCTGGTCGGCAAGAATCTTGATCGCGGCAAGCAGCGCGACGCCGTTATGTAACAGATCGGCCAATTGAGTCAAATTCGTAGCGAGCGCTTCCGCGCCAACTCGTTTTCGCCACGGCAACCCCAGCGCAAGTGCCGACGTTTTCTCTTTTACTCCTTCTACGCGCAGCGGAAACAACGCACGATTGGCCAGCATCGACAAAGCTTCGCGCCGACTGGCGGCGCTCAAGGTACCGACAATATCGATACCTTTCGCGTTACGCGCGGTGTAGGTGAACTCAGGCATCGTCACGTTTAATCCATTTTCGATACGCGGAGGACTTCATCGACGGTGGTGACGCCCTGTAGAACTTTGTCCCAGCCGTCGCTGCGGAGCGACTGCATGCCGTTCTGAATCGCTCGTTGTTTCAACAGGGTGGAAGGCGTGCGTTCGTTAGCAAGGTTACGAATCTCTTCGTCGGCTACGAGCAATTCATAGATTCCCAAACGACCTTGGTAACCGGTGTTTCGGCATTTACGGCAACCACGCGCGCGAAAAATGTGTTCAGCTTCGGTATCGAAGCGCTCCCAGGGAAAGTCCGTGGGCAGTTCATCGTGCGTGGGTCGGTAGGACTGGCGGCAATCCCGGCAGAGGCGACGCACCAGCCGCTGAGCCATTACGCCTTCGATCGTGCTACTAACCAGAAATGGCTCGACGCCCATGTCACACAGTCGCATGAAGGCGCCCGCCGCATCATTGGTATGTAAAGTACTGAAGACCATGTGCCCCGTCAGTGATGCTTGAATGGCGTTTTCGGCGGTCTCCAAATCGCGGATCTCGCCGACCAAAACGACGTCGGGATCGTGCCGCAAAATGCCGCGCAGACTCGACGAGAACGTTAAGCCTACTTTCGTGTGCACTTGGATTTGATTGATGCCATCGAGTTGGTATTCGATGGGGTCCTCAGTTGTAATGATCTTTGTTTCTTCGGACTTGATCTCGCTCAACGCGCCGTACAAAGTCGTCGTTTTTCCGGAACCAGTCGGGCCGGTCACGAGTACAATGCCGTGGGGCAGATAAATCAGCTTTTGAAACTTGTCATACACATGAGGCGACATGCCTAGGCCACGTAAGGAGAACTGCAAGCTATCCTTGTCCAACACGCGCATGACAATGCCCTCGCCGTGCAGCATTGGAATCACCGATACGCGGACATCGATTTCACGGCCTGAGATGCGGAGTTTTATCCGCCCGTCCTGCGGAACGCGCTTTTCCGCAATGTTCATCCGCGCCATAATCTTGAGCCGGCTAATGATGGCCGCTTGAAAGCGATTCATCTCGGGAGGTGCCGGCTGGCGCTGAAGGACACCGTCAATGCGATAGCGGATTTTGATGCCGGATGCCTGCGATTCGATATGAATATCGCTAGCACGGCACTCGATCGCTTCGACCAGAATCTCGTTTACCAGTCGAACAACGGAGGCCTCCTGGGCCATCTCCGCATCTTCGGAGTGCTCAAAGTCGACATCCTCGAGCATCTCGACTCCGCCCGATTCCTGCTGCTGGGCGACCAGTCCATCGACTGTCTCGGCGCCGACGCCAAGTTGTGACTTGATGAGCTTGCTTAGTTCGTCAGGCTGTGCCACGACGGCCACGACCCGCTTGTCTGCCGTCGAGCTGATGGCGTCCAACGCGTGTACGTCAAATGGATTGCTGATAGCGACCGTCAGTGTTCCGGCGGTTCTTGCCAACGGAAACACTTGATGGCGGTGAATAAGTTTCAGCGGAAAACTATCGAGCACGTCGTGATCAACTTCATACTTCGTCAAATCCACGTAACGCATTCCAAGCGTCAAAGCGACTTGCTGCAGAAGCTGCTCGGCCGAAGAGCAATCCAGTTGCTCGGCAACATCCAATAGCGAGTCCGCCATGGGGCCGTCGCTGGCGAGCTTGCTTTGCACTAGCTGCAGTTGCTGCTTGGTCAGCCGAGAATGGGAAGTCTGTTGGAAAACAATCATTAAGCAATTCGGGTACGCACAGAGTATGTCCCACCGAGGTCTCACGGTATTAGCAAGACGGTGGAAAATGGTGTGCTTCGTCGGCAGACTGAGGTAGGTTGACGTCGCTGCCGCTTGCGGGTGGGATGGGCAGAATCCATTTCCGCCCAAGCATGGTTATTGGTTAGGTAGGCCCCCTATTCCGATTATGGATCTTAGGAAAACCTTCGAATTTGGTCAAGCTTGCTGGAGACAGAGGCAATCTTTGCCTAAAAGCACACTAGCCCGCCGCGCAAGTTTTGAAGTTGCGTAGCAATGGTAGCCCGACGCGCGAGCGAGGGGCACAAGGTTAATCACTCCACGGGTTTACGTCATGCGGTAGTGCCCATCGCTCGCGCATCGGGCTACCGACGGCATTCCTTCACCGTCACTGGGTCTGTTGAAATCCCTCGAGGACCTCTTGGAGCAGTTCTGAGCGGATGTTTTTCAGCGATATCACGCGGATACCACGAGCTGCGGCCTCTGCCGCCCCCGTGTCTAGCTGACCAATTAGAGAGGTGACTTCCTCCGCCAATTGGGGAGGTCCCAGCACGATGATCGAATTTGTCGCTTCATCCGCCTCCAGGGTGAGCAGCGGGCCGGCGGCCGCGGCATTGATCTGTTCGAGGACGTCGGCGACGTCTTTATCGACACCCTCGGGAATATTGATTTGCTGGCGACGACCGCCGCCGCTTGACAATTGAGTCGCGTAAACGGTTCTGAGCACTTCGAGAATTCGCGCGGC
>CBDUAB010000425.1:0-4655 GCA_965365045.1 uncultured Planctomycetales bacterium | reverse complement strand
CCTTGTATTGGATCTTTTGCCAGCTCTCTTCCCAGTTGTCATAATCAAGCAGAGCCGAGAGATCGTCATCAAAATCCGGAGCAATTCCCGTTCCATCCCACTCCTCTCGTTGACGATGCCGCAGGGCGTGTTTGGCGTCGGACAAGTGTTTTGACGGTTCATCGTAGTAGTAATCGTTGAACTTTGCGGGGGCACCGTTCCAACGGACCTCGATACGATAATGCTCAGTCGTGTCAGCAATCGTGAACGCGCGATCCGGATCATCCGCACTGAAATCACCCCTTATCGTCTCCAACACGGACTCCGTGGCTATCCACTTCGCTTCGATCTCCATGGTTTCCCAGCCAATCGGCCACAGCTGGACCGACAGCAATCGCCGATCTTCCAACCGCTCCGTACCAAGTCGTCGCGGATACGGCCGCGGTGCGTGAGATGATTCTGTAGGACGGGTTGACCGCAACTTCCACACAGAGCGACAAATGTCATGAAGGGTTTTCATCCAAGTAACCTCCATTTATCGTGACGTGCGACAGCGAACTACGTTAAACGGCACAAATAGCGTATATGACTGTACGCGCAGGCCGATCACTTCACGGCCCAATTTCGAAATTGCACCGCCCGAAGGCTGTAAGATTGCGCGACTACATGCTTGTCCATCACATATCGACACGACAGCGTGTCCTAGTATTGGACCTTTTGCCAGCTCTTTTCCCAGTTGGCCACTTGTCGTCGACTTCAAAACAATGACGCTGGGTGAAACGCAAGGGGATCCAATCGCCGCGATACGTCGCTGTCGACAAGCACAAAAGCATCGCTGTGGTCGAACCGTGCGGCAGGCTTTTTCCGATATCTATCGATGAGGAGGTTTGATCCTCCGTTTGATTATCTAGTTGCGATGTCTGTTCTTCAGGAGGTGGAGCCGATGATGGCTCGGTTTCGGACTGGTGCGGCGAGTCGGGCCCGTCGTCACGATCTCCTACTAAGTGGCCGGAGTTGAGGATCGTGTCGACGATGACGCCGCTCGCCTCCACCAGTTCCTCCATGATCGCGTCGATTCGCTTGTATCGCCATCGGTCCACGAGACGGCTGGATGCGCTTTCAATGCCCCATAGGTCATTAGCCAACGCAACTTGCTGGAAATAATGTTCCATTTGTCCTGGTCCAGCGATTCTTTATTGCCCTATCAGCTGGTTTCATTGGCGGCTCAGTCGGGCACATGAAATCGGTGGACCAGCACACCTATCTTGTTGCTCGTTGCCGTTCAAAATGTTTAGGTCCGCGCTGTCAACACGTCCATCAAAATTGGCGTCGCCCAATATGCTCGAGACGCGTACTGGAATTAGTCTTCCATAGTCTTCCGCTTGGCGAAGAGCTCTTCGAATGCCAAGTCGGTAGCCGTGCGTCCGGCTGGTTGAGTGTGGCTAGCACGTCGTGAGTTGAGCCCGCGTCTCCACCGCAACCGCTTGGTGGTCGGCTCCAAATACGGGTCTGCCGTTTCGCCTAATCCGTCAGCCGCTATTGGTTCAACTCGGGCACGGCGAACGGTCGAAGTCTCGACGATTTTGCGGTCGAAGGCATCAACAGCTAAGACTTGTTGATGTAACGGTGACTTTGGAACTCGGTTTCCTAGCGGCCGGGGTTCAAGAAGTCGAGGTGTTTGAGAGGCAAATGTAAAGCGATTCTCGAACCATAGGTTGTAATCATCGACGTTGACTTGACGATCACCATTCACGTCTCCAGAATGCCAATCGGCATCGTGACGGCCGAAAGACGAGATGATCACGTTGAAATCGATACCGTCCACGACTCCGTTTAGGTCGACATCTCCTAAGGTGGCTGAGTGCGTCCAATTTGATGGAGCATCGCCGACTTCGGTTACGTCCTTGCGAATCAAAGCGATTCCTCCTTCATCTGCCAAACTCGGCCACGGCATTCGGTCATTGAAGGACACCTGGTCTTCCACCAGCCACTGTTCGGCGTCGGGTCGCAGAAGGTGAATCGTATCTCCGCGGTTGTTTAGACGCCGGTCAAAGGGGCCCATGACAACGATTGCATCATCAATTTCAAACTCGTTGTGAAAGTTGGTAGGATCGATTGAAACCACGAGAAGACGACCGCCGGGCGGAATCGTCGTTCCCAGTGGAAACGAAAAATCGATACCAATGGCAAGTCGCCAACTTCCATAAGTATTCGACAGCTCAACAGATTCAATTCCAGCGTTGAACAGTTGAACGTACTCCGCGGCGTCCTCGTACGGATGATACATGATCTGTTCGATGACAATTTCCCCTATCACGGGCGCGGAATTCACCGACCCAAAAGTCGGTACCTGCAATTCGGTGAATACCGCATCGCCTTCCATGGTGACGTGCCTACCAAATGAAGCATTGCGCGTCGAACCTCCAAAGTATACGGAGTCGGAATAGCCAAGTATGTTTCCAAGTCTGTCGGCAGCAATGAGATGAACTGCATGGCCAAACGAGTCCGGTCTAAAAGTATTATCCACACGCAGTTCATGAAGCTCCTCGTAGTTCTCGGACAGCGAAATTACGATATAGCTCCGTGCCGCTACTACGGTACCAGGAGCAATCCTGTCTTGCAGGTAAACTGGTTGATCAACGTCCTCGTCGGAAATGACCAAATACCAATTGCTAATGTCGATGTCTTCTTCGGTTCTGTTGTAAATCTCGATTAGATCATTAGAGCCTTCCGACGGAATTGCGCGAACTTCGTTAATGACCACTGCGTCCGGATTGGGCAACGCACGCGGATCGTCGAACCCCGGTGTTCCGGCTAAAACACTGCCAGGTCGCCAATTGAGCCGACTATCCCAGAGCTCCGCGTCGACATGCTCGTCGAGGATTGTTAGCGAGAACTGCGGCAGGCTAGTGACCGCAAACCAACCAGGGTCATAGAAGAAATCCAAGATGGTACCGTTGACCGAGGCGGCCAACTCAATCATTTCGCCGCCACCACGCAATCCACCTGAGTATACACCTCCGATATTGATCTCTGCCGTACTGTAGGCACGTGTGAATTGTTCCAAGTCTTCCACGAGTACCACGTGTTCGCCGGGGAACAGGCCGCTAAGGTTGCCAAGGCCAAAGTCGAACGAAATCCCATTGACGAATTGCACACCTGTCAAGTCGAGTGGCACTGGCCCGATGTTTTTGAGCTCAATGAATTCAGGCCCATTTACCATGATCTCTGTGACTCGCAGCCAACTCGATACATCCGCAGACCATTCACCACCATAGAATCCAGCTTCGCGGGACGTGTCGTCTTGCCCTGTCAATAAGTAGAAGGGCGCTGTGCGGCCCGTCGTGCGGTTGACGTCACTGTCCAAAAAGTCGTTTTCTCCCTGATTCATAGGACTCAGTGTGAAGTCTTCTGGAACGATGAAGTCCAGGGAATACCAGCCTGACGCCAATCCGTCGAAATTGTAGGTTCCGTCGGCATTCGTTGTTGCCGTAGTGATCTCGACAAGGTCGCTATCCAACAAGCTAACAGTCATGCCGCCAAGGCCGGTTTGGCCTGGCGCTTGGATACCGTCGCCATCATTGTCCTCCCATGCTACACCGGCGACCCGAGCGGCTGGCAGCCGACCGTAGAGACCCGCGTCTCGATCTGTACTCTCATCACTGTTCAGAAGGAACGGTTCTGTCCGACCGGTTGCCGGGTCCGCGTCGCTGTCGAGCGTATCGTCACCACCTTGATCGTTTCCGGTGAACAGGGTTCCCGGCAACGCGTCGAATTCCAACGAGTATTCCGCGCTGGACACGTCGCGAAATCCATAAAAGCCATTTTGGTCAGATGTCGTTGTTGTAACGGTCGAGAGGGTGTCGTCCAACAATCGAACACTCACTCCGGGCGCACCGTTTTCGATGGAATCCTGGATGCCGTCTTGGTCGAGATCCTCCCAAATGGAGCCGTAGACAGCCCAGTATCCATACGCACCGCTGTCGGCGGCCTCATTGCCGCTTTTGCTGCTTGTCGACGGTTCCAGCGATGAATACTCGTTTTCGAACCAAGCGGCCAACCGGAAGAGCTCGTCAATCTCCGTTTCTCTAGGTTCTTGGGGGGCACCACGATCGTCAATCAACGCTTCCAACTCGACTTCAAATAACTCGTCGTAAGCGTCGTATTCGCCGTTCTCGTCCTTTTCGTATCGACGTGCCTTGTCCAGCGACAACTCGTATCGCTCTTCGCCTGTGTCACGGTCCAAAAACCGCACGCGATAGCGGAAGTCCACTACCAACATGAAATCGGAAATGCGGTCTGCGACAGGTGTGTCGTTCATCCACACAATATCGGGATGGTCACGCTCTACCAGTGCCACTGGGCCATCGCTGCCGTGGACCGCAAGCGTCTCTCCGTTCAAGGTGGCCGTGACTGACTGCGGCGTTAATTGAGCGTTGCCGACTTCGTCACGCATCCACACTGCACCGAGACGTGTCGGCGTGTCCTTGTATTGGACCTTTTGCCAGCTCTCTTCCCAGTTGGGATAGTCAAGTAGAGCCGAGAGATCGTCATCAAAATCCGGAGCAATTCCCGTTCCATTCCACTCCTCGCGTTGACGATGCCGCAGGGCATGTTCGAAATCGGACAAGTGTTTTGACGGTTCATCGTAGTAGTAATCGTTGAACTTTGCGGGG
>CBDUAB010000424.1:0-4656 GCA_965365045.1 uncultured Planctomycetales bacterium | reverse complement strand
TATGCAAACAGATCGGGAATAATGGGGGCTTTTTAATCGTGAACGCCCGTCCGAATCATGTCTATCGTCAACGAAGCGGCCGCGGCGAAGTTTAGAAACGCAGAGGCCGCGGAGGCACGTAGAGAATGAAAACAGGCAGCATGGAACTCTGCGACCCTCTGCGTTTTTGCTTTCTCTGCATCTAATGAGACTGCTGTCAAAGTTGGTTCGCCAGTATTCGAACAGTACTATACTGCACGCGGTTGAACATGGCACATTTCCTCGTAACCCGAAGCGTAAGCGACAAAACAGGTTAGGTCCCTCGCTTACGCTTCGGGTTACTGCCAGAGCCGACGGCGTGCCGTATATACGCCCGTTATTGAAGGCCAGGCTTCGAGCACTTTTGAGAGAAGGTCGGCTACGCTAAGCCGTTTTGCCCATCTGCTGACGTATTCAATGTCCAGGAAATCGCTGTTCAAGCGACAGGTTTCAATGACGTCGTTCAGTTGGCGCTCAGATTCACCCAGCTTCGGCCATTCAAGCTTGCTAAGGATCGAATCTTCAGCGGTGACGACGTAGCTATCAACGCCCATGACCGACGAACGTTGTCTTCGACCGCCCAACCGACGCATCGACAGCATTGGGCAAACCGTACTCGTCACAGGCGGGCCACCCGTGTTACGTGTCTAGATTCCACCAAACTGTTGTGCGTCACATGATGGTGAGTAAGAATGAATGAATGACCAAGATCATGCAGAAATCGACACGTGCCTGTACCATCCTGGTCGCTGTTGCTTCCTCGATATTCGGCGTACATGTTATGGCCGGCGAAACGTTAAGTTCGCCTCAGCCGTCCGTGGCGCAACGTTTTTCAACCCCCACCGAAGAAGTGCCCGGTTTGCGCAGGCATGTTGTGCCATTGCTAGCGCGATTGGGATGTAGCGCCGCCGCTTGTCACGGCGCCAAGGAAGGCCAAGCCGGATTTCAACTCTCGCTGTTCGGCTACGATTGGGCGTCGGATCATCGCGAACTGGTGGATGACGGCGACCCACCGCGGGCCAATTGGAAAGAACCACTTGAAAGCGCCGTTCTCCAAAAACCAACGCTGTTGGAAGAACACGAAGGTGGAAAACGATTCGACAAAGGCGGCTGGGAGTATCGTCTGCTGCTGAGTTGGATTCAGGCCCGCGCCCCTGGCATCCACAGAGGACGCTCATGGGTCGAAATTGAACGGCTGGAGATTCACCCGTCAGAGATTGCTTTTACCGCCAGCGGAGACGTCCAGCAGTTGCAAGCCATCGCCCATTGGACTGACGACACAGTTGAAGATGTTACACCGTTGTGTCGTTTTGAGATGAGGCACGACGCCGTGGCGGAAGTGAGTCCCGAGGGCCTGGTAAAGGCAACTTATCCCGGCGACACACACGTCGTGGCTTATTACGATCGTGCGATTGCCACCGTGCCGGTTTATTTGCCGCGTTCTGAATCTGACCGTCTTACGCCAAGTGTGGATCGTCAACCGCTGACTCAGGTTGACAGCTTTATTGAGACGAAATTGACCAAACTGGGTATCCGTCCGTCCGACCTGTGTTCGGACAATGAATTCTTGCGACGTGTGAGCCTGGACCTCACCGGTACGCTACCTACTGCTGAAGAAGTCCGGCAATTCGAATCGGATGGTGACCCCGGCAAACGAACACGGAAAATCGACGAGCTTCTGCGGCGACCGGAATACGCCGCTTGGTGGACAACCTGGCTGTGTGACCTGATGGGTAATTCGGAGGCGCTCATGCCAGACGGATCGTTTCGACGAGACGAATCGGAACTGTGGTACCAATGGATCCGCGACCGAGTTCGTGACAATGTTCCGTACGATCAAATCGTACAGGGAATCATTTCGCCCACAGGCCATCGCCCCGGACAAACTCACGAAGATTATTACCGCGAGATGACTTCCTACGTGCAGGCCGAGGAACCAGCAGACTTTGGTCGCCGCGAAACGATGCCGTTCTTCTGGGCAAAGACCAACCTCCGATCCGCAAAAGACAAGACACTGGCATTTTCGTACGTTTTTCTGGGAGTCAAGTTGCAATGTGCGCAGTGTCACAAACATCCATTCGATCGCTGGACGAAAGAGGATTTCGACAATTTCAAGGAGTTCTTTACACGGCTACACTTTGGCGTGGCGCCGGATGCAAAGTCGTCGTACGATAAACTTCGACAAGAGATCGTCGGCTCAACGAAACGTGGCGCAAATCAACTGCTCACGAGGGCGGCCCGCGCTGGCCGCACGATTCCATGGCGCGAAGTTTACTACGATCAGCAGGGCGGACCGCGAACGAGACCGTTTGCTGACAGCAGCGGCGCAGATCGCGATTTAACCGATGCCGATCCCATGGCCGCGCTGATGAACTGGCTCCGCGATCCCGCTCATCCGTATCTGGCGATCGCCATGGTGAATCGCGTGTGGCACCATTATTTTGGTGTGGGAATCGTTGATCCGCCAGACGATCTGAACCTAGCCAATCCACCGAGTAATCGGCCGCTGCTTGATTACCTCGCCGCCGGGTTTATCGAAACGGGGTACGACCTGCAATGGCTTCACCGGGAAATTATTAATAGCGATGCCTACCAGCGTAGTTGGCGAAATAATGAAACGAATGTTGCGGACTGTCGTAATTACAGTCGTGCGTTGTTGCGCCGATTGCCCGCGGAAGTGCTGCACGATGCAGTATTACGGGCCACGGCGGCGGATCAAAAACAGGCATGGAAGGATGCGAATAACAGTACCCGCCTCGTGAGTGTGAGTTCGGGACTTTTGCGCAGCGACGTACGAAACAAGTTCATGGCTCGGCTGGGAAAACCCACGAGAACAGCGGTGTGCGAACGTGAGCGATCCAATGAACCCAATCTGAGCCAGGCCATCTTTCTGCAGAATGATCCGCTGTTGCATGCAATGATCGAACGGCCGGACGGATGGATCACAAGCGTCGCGCGAGCCACGACGTCAACGGCGGTAACGGATCATGAAGCGGTCGACTCGCTAATCCAAGAGGCGTATTATCGTACGGTGAGTCGGTTGCCGACGGATGACGAGTTGGAACATTGTCGTGATTTCATTGGCAATTCGGCAAGCGTCGGTGATGGAATGCGCGGAGTTTTGTGGACGTTGTTGAATACGAAAGAGTTTTGTTTGAACCGATAGCATGAACGATTCGCAAACTTGTGACGGAATTCGCCGGCGTGATTTTGTTGCGTGGGGCGTGCTGGGCGCGGGCCAGTTGACGTTGCCGGCCGTTTTGCGCGCCGAGCAAACTGGTCAGACCAACCGGGCGGGCGCCTCGGCTGGGATTTTCGTTTTCTTGGGCGGCGGTCCTTCGCACTTGGACACGTTCGACCTTAAGCCGCAGGCGCCAGGCGAGTATCGCGGATCTTTTCAACCGATCGCCACGAACGTACCGGGATTCCAGATCTGCGAGCATTTGCCGAACTTGGCCCAGTGTGCAGACAAATATGCAATTCTGCGCGGCGGATCGCATACGTTTGCCGCCCACGATCTGGGATCCACCTATCTGAGTACGGGGACACGGCCGCTGGCGACCTTGGCATATCCTGCGTATGGCTCGGTCGTCGCCAAAGAAAGACCGTCGCAGCAGAGTGTTCCCAGCTACGTTGCCATCCCCAACGCGCCACGGGGAGCGGGGTTCCTAGGTCCGCGCTACACGGCATTTGACACAGGTACGTTACCTGGGCGAAACCGTCAGATCGAATTGCGAGGGATCCAGTTGCCCAATCACCTGCCTCTGGACGAATTCCAGCGGCGTCACGAACTGCTGCGGAATCTAGATCGACAGTTCGAGGCAATCGATGGCAACCATGGACTGTTGGACGCGTTGGATAAGTTCACTCAGCAGGCTTTTGACATCATTCGTTCAACGAGAACGCGTGAAGCGTTCGAACTTGCACGTGAGGCACCCAGCTTTGCACGCCGGTTTGGGACGGGCCAATTTGGACAAGCTTGCCTGCTGGCGATACGCTTGATCGAAGCGGGAGTGCGATTCGTCTCCATTACGTCGGGCGGCTGGGACACGCACGCCGGTAACTTTTCTACACTCAAGAACCGCTTACTGCCAAGCCTCGACGTGGGCTTGTCAGGCTTGTTGACTGGCCTGGATGAACGTGGCTTGTTGCCCAGCACGGCCGTCTATGTAACTGGTGAATTTGGCCGCACACCGAAAATCAATGATCGCCAACCAAGCCCCGGGCGTGATCATTATCCGCGTTGCATGTGTATGCTGATGGCGGGTGGAAGAGTCCGCGGAGGGCAGGTTGTGGGTGAAAGTGACAGGATTGGCAGCGAACCAGCGAGTGTTTCGTACTCCCCCGACGACGCGGCAGCTACGTTTTATGCAAACTTGGGGATTGATCCAAAGCAACAGTATTCGGCTTCGGGACGACCGATTACCCTCGTTCGCGACGGCGGGGTTATTGGAGAGTTTTTTGGATGATGATGGTTGGTGAGTGATGACCGTTCACGACTGTGGGACGCGTGGTTTGAATGTCTAAGGAGTAATTCGAATGTTTGAGTTCGTGACTAAGACCCGCGTGAGCTTGCCTCATGTGTGAATCAGGTTGATAGCTACCACAGACACTCTTAACCACTCCACGCCCTTTCCC
>CBDUAB010000423.1:0-4666 GCA_965365045.1 uncultured Planctomycetales bacterium | reverse complement strand
CCTTGCTCGATATTCGATATTCAATTCTTACGGCGAGAGATTGCATAGCGTCGGTTGAAATCCGAATGCCTCATTGAATAGCGCCACTTGTGCCATCCTGGGGGAGCGACAATTGCACTTTCGGAGTAACAAGTTACGGTAAGGTCGTGAACCCAAACTGTCCGGGTCCTAGACATTATCCATTCTCCTCTAAGCCGTGTCTTCGTCCGAGCCAAGTTCACGGTAATTCGGATCGGCAATACGGTTGGCTTCGTGACGGCCCACGGCATGGGGATCTTTGTAATTCAGCGCCCGGTCGTCGCCCGGTGGCTGTTCTTGATACAGATGAAGCGTCCGTGTCGGAAACGCAAACGATACGTCTAACTTGGCGGCCAACCGCAGGATGTTGAGGTAGAAACGCTGCCGTTCCTCTTTCTCCGTCTGCCAATCGTCGAGCATCAGGAAGCAGTTGACCAGTATGTCCAACGAGTTTTCGCTGAATTGGTGGAAGCAAACAATGTAATTGTCTTTGCGCGTGTAGGGATGCTGACGTATCAATTCACGAATTCCCTCACAGAACGCTTCGATTTGTTCTGGTGTGGTTCCGTATTCGACACCCAGATTCGTACGAATACGTCGGTAGCGCCGCTGGCCCATGTTGTCGACGATCGCCGTCGTGAACAAGTTGTTGGGAACGGTAATCAGCGAGTTGTAAAAAGTGCGCACGCGCGTACTGCGAAATCCTACCACCTCCACCGTTCCCTCAACATTGTCACTGATGATCCAATCACCGATTTCAAATGGCCGATCAATCAACACTGTAAACGAACCAAACAGGTTGGAGATTGTATCCTTGGATGCAAACGCCAAGGCCGCGCCGCCCAAACCAAGACCACCGATGAGACCTTTGTATGGCAGATTGTACGCCTCGGCGAACAACAAGGCACTTATACCGACAGCGATCAGTTTGATCGTTTTCGTGAATAGTGGCACCAACAGGTCATCTAAACGCGTGTCGGTCTTGGAAGCTTGCCGACAGAGATAGTGGGCAAACAAATCCATAAAGCGAAAGACCATCCAAATCGCCGCCACGAACGTAAACAGCTTCAACGCGGCCAACAGGACTTGCAATACTTCCGCCGGCAAATCCACGATCAGCATGCCGCCATACCAGACGAGAGCCTGCGCCAACAGTCCGACCGGTTTCCAAACACGCCGCTCGGCTTTGAAGGCAGCGTCAGTACGAACAAATCGAAACCAGGCGGCGGTTAAAAAACGCAAAACATAGCGAACGAGCACATCAGCGGCGAATCCCAACAGCACCAACGCCGCGAGACATATCCACTGCCAATCGAAGAGCAAGAATCGTCGGCGATGAAATCTTGATGGGAACGCGTCCCGCAGTTTCGCGGCGGTTGGCTTTTCTGTTGACTGTACGGTGGCCGCAGCTGTAGCGATAGGCTTGTTTTGCCAGCGTTCCCACAACGGATCGATTGCGTCGACCGTTTCGCGAGTAAACCGCCACAGATTGTCTGGGTTCCGCGCCAAGCGAATCTGCCTAAAATCTTCGAGATCTTCGCTCGAAAAAGTGGCATACAAATCTGTCGCATACGGGAGGTAGTCCAAGACACTTACCGATGAGCTGCTGTCGTCAGGCTGATGTGACAGCAGCACGTGATACATCCCCGTCCGCTCAAGAATCCCCTTGAGTTTATAGACCCAGGACTCTCCTTTGGCACTCACCGTATCGGACGTGAAGTCGGATAGATCGAAACACAGGATCGCTTCTTCTGTCGAAGCATCACGAAACGTGCGCCAGGTCGACTGCGGTGATCCAAGCTTCTCAAGTAGGCCTGGGTCGACGACTTGCGGCGGTTGCTGTTGCGGTACCTGTGCCGTCGGACTTGGTTGCTCCTGACACGTCGCGGTGGCGGATACAAACCAAAACCAGCCGAACATACAGGCGGCAATGCTGAGCCATCGCAAGTTCCGCGAATTCGTTTTCGATCGAATCATGACAAACCCGATGCGGCTTAGTTAGTCGTGTTGTAGTAGCGCTTTGTTCACTGTCAAAAAGCGTCCGAGTAAGCAGCCGAAGTTTGCCAGAACCTAGCAACCAGGAAAACCCCGATTGCGATCGCAGGTGGCGCCCGTGCTAGCGGGTGCCCAAATTGCCGAGTCAATGCGGTCTTACGGTCTCGCGTGAATGCACCGATTTGTTCAATTCCACCAATTATTCAGACGATGACATGGATAAATAGAATCTTCACACGGTTAAACACGTCCGCGCTCGCCCTGCTCTTTGCCAGGGAATCCCGCAAATTCCGAGCACGGTCAATGTGTTCCTTTGGACCCAGAAAGGATCGAAAGATCATGAAGTTAGCGCTTTACGGTCTGGTCGCTGCTGCGCTGCTCGCTCTTGGTAACGGCTGCGCCAACTGTTGTGGACCTTTCGGCGGACGACCCGGCGCCGGTTGTGACACGGCATTCGCCGAAGCTCTTTGGAGTGAGTCCTGCGACACTAAATGTAATGGCAGCACCGGTCCCAGATGCACCGGTCCCGAATGTAGTGGCCCCAGATGTGGCGGTGGCTGTGGGTCACCGCTCGACATACTGTTCGGTGGCGGCGTTTGTAATTCTGGTTGCACGACTGCCTTCGCTGACGGCAGCTCCGCGGGCGGAAACAGTTTCGTGGGCGGAAGCGGGTCCGCGAACAATATGGGATTCGGCGGCGGAAACGGATTCGTGGACGGCGGATACCCCAACTGCTTCGGGTGCAATGATCCAAATTGTCCCGGCGGAAGCTCGGGCGACGGTTCGGCAGCGGGTTATCGCGCTCAGATGATACGTCAAACGGCAGGCCACATCGGTCAAAAGGCGGCCGCGCTCCATTGCAATAGGCCGAACTGTTGCGCGAACGGATGGTGTGGTCAGGCGATGGGACCAACTCAGGGCGGCGTCCAGTATCCTTATTACACAACGCGCGGCCCGCGTGACTTCTTCCTTGCAAATCCACCCAGCATTGGGCCGTAAGCCGCAGTGTCCTGGGAAGGCAGTGTCCTGGGAAGGCAGTATCCTGGGAAGGGACGGTCCTAGGAAGGGGACGTCGATGATTCGCGGCAGGGAAGAAAAACTCTTTGGACGGGCCGTTGCCCGTCCTTTTTTGTATCCCGACTAGCGCATCCGGCCAACCACGAGTGAGATATTCTGGCCGCCGAAGCCAAAGCTGTTATTCAGCGCAACGTCGCACGTGGATTCCCTTGGTTCGTTGGGAATGTAATCAAGATTCAATTCAGGATCGGGGTTTTCATAATTGATCGTCGGAGGCAAGACACCGTCTCGGATGGCCAACAGGCAAACAATCAATTCGGTGACACCGGCCGCGGCAATCAAGTGACCCATCATACTTTTGGTACTCGAGATCGGCGTTTTATGGGCATCCTCGCCAAACACCTCACGACAAGCGATCGTTTCCACGCGGTCGTTCACCTGCGTGCTGGTGCCGTGTGCGTTCACATAATCAATGTCGCTCGGGTTTAGTTCCGCGTCACGCAAGGCCATTCTGATACAACTGATGGCTCCGCGACCTGCGGGGTGGATGTCGGTTACACGGTAGGCATCCGCGGTCGAACCGTAACCGAGGATCTCACCGTAGATCTCCGCGCCGCGCTTACGTGCGTGGTCCAGCTCTTCCAAAATGACCATCGCCGCGCCTTCGCCCAAGACGAACCCGTCACGTAATCGATCGAAGGGCCGGGAGGCCTTGGTCGGTTCCTCGTTGCGCGTGGAAAGCGCCGTGAGTAAATTGAAGCCTGTGACGCCGAGCGGATGAATCATACTATGCGCTCCGCCAGACAACATTATGTCTGCTTCGCCGCGACGGATGATCTCGGTCGCTTCGCCAACCGCTTGACTGCTGGCGGCGCACGCCGTCAGGCAGTTTGCGTTGGGACCTTGAGCGCCGAGCATACCGGCCAAGTGACCGGCAGGCATATTCGGCTCTTGTTCGAGTAGGTTGACCGGATTGAGAAGTTCCTTGCCAGCCGCCGTGAAGCGGGCCATATCAAAGCCATCTCCGTCGCTGGTCAAGCCCGCCACCATCATACGGCTAAACGTGTCAAAGTCTTGACTTCCTTCGCCGCTTCCCAGATAAACGCCAAACCGTGTTGGATCGGGTACGGCATCCAGGATTCCAGAATCCAACGCCGCCTGCTTCGCCGCACCGGCGGCGAACGCCGTATGACGGCCAACGTGGCGCCAACTCTGGGGATCTTCACCGTCCTTGCTGATGCTCCAATCTTTTACTTCCGCGGATATCCGCGTGGGGAAGTTACTCGCATCAAATATTGTCGTATAGCCAACGCCAGACTCGCACGCCTTGAGACCACGCCAAACCGTCTCGACGTCGTGCCCCATCGGGTTTACGCAACCGACTCCCGTAATGACAACGCGACGAGTCATCTTTTCTTTTTCCCTAAAGCTGCCCGGCGGCCAACTCCGCGTTAAGCAGGTGTTCCGGAACATGCAACGGACTGCCATCCGGCTTCGTGCCAACTTCATAAACTCGCAAAAGACGCAGTAGGCGCATAAACGATACGGGTTCGAACAACTGTTCGATTTCGTGCCGTGGCGGGAGTACAGCCAAATAGAATTCCGCTTCGGCCTGCAATCGATCATCCACGTGGCA
>CBDUAB010000422.1:0-4678 GCA_965365045.1 uncultured Planctomycetales bacterium | reverse complement strand
TCGCGATTACGTCATTGACGCTTTCAACGATGACAAACCCTTCGATCGCTTCGTCCGCGAACAAATTGCCGGTGACTTGCTGCGGTATGAAACCGCCGCACAACAGGCGGCTAGTCTCACGGCAACAGGCTTCCTCGTGCTCGGTGATCTGGAAATCGTGGAAGCCGACAAGGAAAAACTACGCGTTAACATCATCGACCAGCAAGTCGTCAAGACGACCAGGGCATTTCTCGGCATGACCGTCGGTTGTGCACGGTGCCATGACCACAAGTTCGACCCGATCACGCAGCGCGACTACTACGCGATCGCCGGGTTTTTTCACGGCACCGAATCGGTTTACAAGACCGGGCGAGGTGTCTGGAGCGACGTCATTTCACGCGACTTGCCGGAAACCGATGCCCAGCAGGCAGACCGTGCCGAGCGCACGCGTCGCCATGCCAAGAAGATAGCTACGTGGAAGGACGAGCGAGACCAAGCGGGCCAGCGCAAAGGTGAATTGGATGCGCTGATCAACCAAAGTGACCATGCCGCGAAAGATGCCGCGGACAACGCGGCGCGCGAGAAAATGACACAAGAGCGAGACCGACTTGCCAGTCGCATCGGACAGATAGACCGGCAGATCGAGCATGCCGAGTTCTTTGCCCCTGGTATTCCTCGAGTCTACGGCGTTCGTGATGTGGACATTCCACGGAACATGCGGATTACGATTCGCGGCAATCCCAGAGCGTTGGGAGACGAAGTCCCACGCGGTTTCATGGGGGCCATCTCCAGCAGATTGCCAATGATAACGGCGGCCGAAAGCGGACGTAGAGAATTAGCTGACTGGATCGCTAGCCCCGGTAACCCGCTGACCGCCCGCGTGACCGTGAATCGGATCTGGCAGAAGTTGTTCGGCACCGGGCTGGCACCGTCGGTCGATTACTTTGGCGTCCGCGCCGATCCGCCTTCGCATCCCAACTTGCTTGACCAACTTGCCGCCAAGTTCATGCGCGACGGCTGGTCCCAAAAGACGCTTATACGTTCGCTGGTGCTGAGCCGCGCGTATCGCATGAGCGGCGCACACAACGAGCAAGCCCATGCGATCGATCCAGAGAATCGCCTCTTGTGGCGGATGAACCGGCGTCGTCTGGATGCCGAGGCCTTGCGCGACTCGCTGCTCGCCGTCAGTGGCCAACTGCAGCGTTCCACGGGCGGTCCCGCGCTGCCGTTGGAGTATTTTGAGAACGTCGCCAACATCGATCCCAAAAACGTGAACCCACCGTCGTTTTCACTCGGCAAGTGGCGACCGGAACAAGCCTGGCAGCGGACCATCTATTTGCCGATAATCCGTTCCGGTGCGCAGCCAGGTCCGGCGGAGCTGCGGAACGTTTTCGATTTCTTGCAACCTGCTGAGTTCGCCGGCCAGCGTTCGATCACGGCAGTGCCAACACAAGCTTTGTTTCTAATGAATAGCCCTGTTGTCAAGAAGCACGCCGCGGAGTTGGCACACCTAATACAAAATGTCGCAATGGACACCGAGTCGCGACTCGACTTGCTTTGGCTTCGCACCCTAAATCGACCGATCACTGACGACGAGAAACAAGATGCGGAGGCTTTTATTACGGATGTTGGCGAAGGCGGATGGGATGAATTGTGCCACGCGATCTTGGCGGCAAACGAGTTTCTGATGGTTTTGTAACGAAGTGAAAACGCTGTCATTCTGAGGGAGCCTTGGCGACCGAAGAACCTTCCAAGAAACGTGGCGCCCCAATCGAAGGCCAAATTCGAGTTAATTTCACACCGGTGGAGTTTACCCGTGTGCTACTTCCAACCTTGGCTGGTAGATCCTTCAGTCGCTAAGGCTCCTTCAGGATGACAAAAAAGAAGACACAAATAATGAAAGCGTTTTCAGTTTGACATTGTACACCTACCGAGGTCAGTCATGAACGGACTTCCCCCAGACGGGTTAACTCGCCGACAGTTGTTGCAAACAGCAGCCTGCGGCTTTGGCAGCCTGGCTTTTCAAGGCCTGGTGACCAGCTTGGCTCAAGCTGCCGGCGGACCGCTGGACGCCCGCGCGGCGCATCGTGTTCCACGCGCCAAACGCATCATCTTTTTGTTCATGGCCGGCGGTCCGTCGCAGCCGGACTTGTTCGATCCCAAGCCGCTGATCATGAAACACCACGGTCAGACGGTTGCGGCTCCGGTTGATGACCGGCAGCTCCGCGTCGGTGTGGAGAAGTTTCTCGCGATGGGGCCTGTCGCACCCGTTCGTCCGCGGGGAGAGTCGGGCATGATGATATCCGACTTGATGCCAAATCTCGCTGGCGTCGCGGATGACCTCTGCCTGTTGCGCGCAATGCATACCGACAACAAAGCTCACGCGCCGGCAACGCTCCAATTCCACACGGGAACGTTGGCCGAAGCACGACCCTCCATGGGTGCCTGGATTAGCTACGGTCTCGGGACCGAGAACGAAAACCTACCCAGCTTTATCACCATCCATCCGCCTAGCGACGTGCGCAACTACGGTGCTTCGTTCCTGCCGGCGGCCCATCAAGGCACGCCGCTGTCCGTTCCAAAGGACCAGCAGGCGTCGGCTATCAATCACTTGCAAGACACCGGTACCGATGCCGCGGTGCAGAAACGTCGGCTGAAGTTTCTACAAGGTATGAATCGGCGATTACTTGATCGCGTCCAGACCGATCCCCAGATGGAAGGTATCATCGCATCGTTTGAACTTGCTTTCCGCATGCAAACCGAAACGCCGCGGATTGTGGATCTCGCCAACGAATCCAAGGAGACGATGGAACTGTACGGCATCGGCAGCAAATTGGCCGATCGCAACGGACGTGCATGTTTGCTGGCCCGACGCTTGAGCGAGGCCGGGGTGCGCTTTGTGCAGGTGACAATTGATGGCTGGGACCATCACGGCAACATTCGTGGTGAGCTACCGAATCGCTGCGCACGTGCTGACCAGCCTATCGCGGGTCTGATCACCGATCTCAAGCGACGGGGGTTGCTGAACGAAACGCTCGTGCTTTGGTCCGGCGAGTTCGGTCGTTCGCCCTGGAGCCAGGATCTCTCCGGCACCTCGCCGATCGAAACGCACGGACGCGAGCATCAACAAGAGAGCTTCTGTGCCTTTCTTGCCGGCGGCGGAGTGAAGCCGGGTCTCACGTACGGCGAGACCGACGACTTTGGCCATCATCCGATCGAAGGCAGAGTCCATCTTCACGACTTGCACGCGACGCTGCTGCATCTGCTGGGACTCGACCACGAGCGACTCACGCACCGCCACGCCGGTCGGGATTTTAGGTTAACGGACGTCTACGGAAGTGTCGTTCGGGATATCCTCGCGTAGAACTCTTGCGAAATCGAAGCGATGAAACTCAAACGCAGTGCACCATTGTCATGTTCGATCTTATCTTTGCTCGTGATCCACGGCACGTCTTTCGCGGCGGAACTCAAGATCGATGCCAACGTTGCCACGAACGACACTGAACGAAAGATTCTCTGGTACGACGCAAGAAACATTGGCGTCGAAGGGAAAGCATGGGAGGACACGACGTCGTTTTTTGACCGTTTGCCGACGCGTGCGGAAGAAATCGTGCGGCCGCCCGTTTGGTCGCTCAGCCGCCACTCGGCGGGAATGTGCGTCCGGTTTGTCACGGACGCAACGACAATTCACGCTCGGTGGACGCTTACATCTGACAACTTGGCGATGCCGCATATGCCGGCTACCGGTGTGAGTGGAATCGACCTCTACGTCCGCTCAAGCTCTGGCTGGCGTTGGCTTGCGGTGGGACGACCGACACAACAGTCGAATTCAGTTCGACTCGTCAACGACCTGGTGGCTGGCAAACGCGAATACTTGCTCTATCTGCCGCTGTATAACGGTGTCAGTGCACTCGAGTTGGGCTTACCGATAAATGCGACTCTTTGGAAGAAGAACTGGGACGAGGACACGCGCAAACCACTCGTTTTTTGGGGCACATCGATTACGCAGGGCGGTTGTGCATCACGACCCGGCATGGTGCACACGGCAATTTTGGGCCGCCGCTTTGAACGGCCCGTGATTAATTTTGGGTTTTCCGGCAATGGCAAGATGGAACCCGAAGTAGCCCATCTAATCGCGGAGATTGACGCGGAAGTCTATATCATTGATTGCTTGCCGAACATGTCCCGCGATCAAGTTAGCGAGCGGGTCGAACCGGTGGTTGGCATATTGCGCGCGGCGCATGCGGATACGCCAATCTTGCTGGTCGAGGATCGAACCTATGCGGACGCGTTTCTGGTGGAATCACGCCACCAGCGAAACACGGCCAGCCGAATGGCTTTGCGGGCCGCCTATCAGCGGATGCAAGTCGCCGGAATCACCCGTTTACATTACCTTGAGGGCGATGGGCTGCTTGGGCCGGACGGCGAAGACACGGTAGACGGTTCGCATCCGACCGACCTTGGTTTCTTCCGTCAGGCCGGCGCGTTTGAAGCAGCGTTGCGGCCGATTCTTGCCAAAGTCACGACACAGTGATGGCTCGAGGGGTTGAGGAACGCACTTTCTTCGGTAGCCCTCGCTGGCGCGTTTTGAAATTGTGTTATGTCGTGTTTCTGTCGTCTTTGAGGCGATAAGAACGATGTGAAGACTACGACATGTCACTCTCCCTTTGGGAGAGTCGGGCTATCAGGCCCGGAGAGG
>CBDUAB010000421.1:0-4679 GCA_965365045.1 uncultured Planctomycetales bacterium | reverse complement strand
CCCCGCGGCCTTGTGCCGTGGGTGAATCAGGTTGGATAGCTACTATGAACGCGGCGTTACCCAACTCCTTCCCCAACCTCGCCGCCGGAGGCGGCGAGGTTGGGGAAGGAGTTGGTGTTTAAGAATGTCCGTCGTAGCCGTTCAACCTGATTCACCCTCGAGCAAGCTCGAAGGGGTCTTAGTGGATATTTTAATTATTGCGAGTTGCCTTAGAAACGATGAATCGACCAATCACAAATCACCGATCAGCGTTCTTTCTCCTCGTGAGTACCGTGTGGATAGCCGTTGGATGTCACAGCGAATCAATCAATCCTATCGAGGTTGGCGATCAGGCTCCACCCTTCGATTTGGTGGATGTCACTGCACAAAGGAATTTCCAAAGCGACTCCCTAAAAGGCGACATTGTCGTGCTGAATTTTTGGAGTACGTCGTGCCCCGTGTGTATGAAGGAAATCGAGGAGTTGAAGGAGATTCACCACGCCGGCCGGGCCAAAGTTGTCAGCATCGCGATCGACGACAACGCTGAACGTATTAGCAAGGTCGCCAAAGCCAAAAAGATTGATTATCCAGTGCTTTCTGGCAACGCAAGGATCTTCACACAATATGACGGCTTTAGCACTCCCTATTCGTTGATATTAGATCGCCAGTCGGTCATCCGAAAGAAGTACTTTGGCCCCATCAACAAAGCCGAGTTTAATCAGTTGCTAAATGACATCTGAGGATTCCGTTCGGTACGAACACGACTCGATACGAAGACGACATTGAAATGATACCCACAACTATCTCGCGTGAAAAACCCGATTCCATCGCGGTCGAGTCACCGCTGGATGCCATATCGTTGTCCACGGCATTTTGGCGCTCGCTGCGTCCGCTGCGCGTGATCTCGAATAGTTCGCTACGCGGCCCTTTTACACAGCGGCAATTCGTGGACGCAGTCACGACGGTCCAACGCCAGGCGGCCGCGGACGCCAGTATCCAAAAAAAGTCGTTCGCCCTCTGGCAGATGGAAAGGCTGAGCTTTTCTTATTGCCGTCACGGTCAGAACTCGTTGGACGACCAAGCAATTCCCGTGGAGGCTCAGCCAATTTCACATGTTGGACTGGGCATCGCCGCAACCGAAAGCGCGGAATTTGCGTCAGAAAAGATCATCGAATTGATTGAAGCTCGTGCCCATCCCGAATATCGCTTGTACCCTTATGAATCGATCGGTTGCATTTGGGCGGCCTACGCTTCCAAGCCGTTTCAACTAGTATTCCGTTTCGTTTCCAGGACGAAAATTCAGCCGCGCAAACTGCCGAATTGGAGTGAGTTCCTCGACCACTTTTCTGCCGTTCAACAGCATCTCATCTCGCACGGCTATGGTCGTACACTCTATTTTCGCAAGTTGAACATCGGCCGGGCGATCAGCGCTGCGATTCGCTTGGACGGGTTGGACACGACGTGGGCGGTTAAAGGAATTGCATTCGCTTATGCAATGATCAATCACGCGGACCTAAACCACGTGCTAGAGGTTGGCAGCGACTTAAGGGAACCGCTAATCGCCGACGCGTTTCGCAGTGGACTGATCAATGCGCTCGTGTTTTGGGAATTAGCGTTTCCTGGCTTTCTTGAAGGGATGATGCCTTCGTCGGAGCGTCAAGCGAAAATGGTTACGTGTGCCGAGGGAATGATCGAGGAAGGACGTCGGTCCGGTCAGTTTTCCGTGTTTGGAGTCGCCTGAGATGACGGTATCTTCCGAACAACGTTTCGACGTTGTCATTCTCGGCGCGGGGTTAGCGGGCCTAACGCTATCACGGCATTTGCTGCGCGAATCAGACAAGCGAATTCTCGTACTCGACAAGAGCGCGAAAATTCCCGTCGCCAGACAGAAATACGGTGAGTCAACAGTTCAGGTCGGTGCGTATTACTTTGCCAAGGTTTTGGACCTCGAAGAGTACCTGTGGCACGAGCATTTCATGAAGTACAACCTGCGGTTTTATTTCAAAACCCCTGGTCGCGACAATCAACGCTTCGAAGATTACAGCCAAACTTACATTCGAAATTTTTCCAACATTCCGTGCTACCAACTGGATAGAAATCGATTTGAAGCCGACCTCCTGCGACTAAACCAAGCCGATCCAAGGTTTACTCTTGTCGCCCCCGCTGAGAACATCCGTGTTACTCTTTCGGAAAGCGGTTCGCATACGATTAACTACGGCCACGATGAACGTCAAGTCGTGGTTCATGCAGATTGGGTTGTCGACACCACAGGCCGATCTCGGATGCTTGCCAGACAGATGGAGCTGCGTGAGCCGACCCCAATCAATCATGGGTCAGCCTTTATGTGGGTTGAGGGCACCGTAGATATTGAAAAACTTACGGATAGCTCGCCGCGTGAAATCCGGCTTAATAAGAATCGCCGCGTCACCGGACACATTCCGCATTGGTTGGCGACCAACCATTTTATGGGTGAAGGATTTTGGTTCTGGGTCATTCCGTTGCGCAAAATGACGAGCCTCGGTTTGGTCTACGACAATCGTCTACTCGACGGCCGGCAGTTGACAGCGGCCGAGTCGTTTCGTGACTGGGTATGTCGGGAGTTTCCGTTGTTCGCGCAAGACTTGCCTCACCGGCGTATCATGGACTTCAATACTTTGAAAAGTTTCGCCCATGGCTGTACCCAGACCATCAACGCTTCACGGTGGGCGATGTCGGGAGAGTCTGGCCGCTTTACCGATCCCTTATACAGTCCGGGCAGCGACTTTATCGCCTTTCATAACACGTTGATTGTGGACGCAATCCTATGCGACGATCCTCGCAAATTGGCCCGTAAGTGCTGGCTCGCTGAAATGATGATGCAGTCCTATTACACGTCGCTGATGCCAACGTTTGCTACGACCTACGACGCGCTCGGAGATCAAGAGACATTTGTATTGAAGTACACTTGGGAGCTGTCAGTCTATTTTTCGTTTTTTGTCTTTCCTTTTATCAACGACCTGATTGCCGATGGTCACTTTATCCCCGGATACCTAAGCCGTTTTTCTCGCATGGGGGTGATCAATCAGAATGTGCAATCGCTGATCAGCGGCTATTACCAGTGGAAGAAGACTCAGAAAATGGCAACCGACGAACCAATGCTCCACGATTTAACCGTTTTGGAGCCGTTACGACGGGCCGAAAAAACTTTTTACGAAATCGGCCTCTCCGCAAGTGAAGCGATCAAGGTGATTGACATGCAATTGGCGAATCTAGCCGAACTGGCGCGTTTCATCGTCGCATACATTCACGCCGCGGTGTTGGGTGACCAGCGGATCTTACTTAGCCGATCATTCGTGGAAAGTATCGACTTCAAGACGTTGGCTTTCGATACGAGTCAGATGAGGGCGAATTGGAATCGCCATCGCGATTGTCCGGACGAGGCCCGCTGGAGCTTTGATCCGACGGAGCTGCATATGTTTCAATCGCCGTCGAAAAAGGAGGACATACCAGTCGCCGCGAAGAAAGCTGTCTCATGACGATCCAGGCTGGGCACGATTACGCACCGGGACTCGAGACGATCCTATTTCCAAACGTAAACGAGGATTCGTACCTGATCGAGCAGATCGAGGGCGAGGTTCCGGCGTTTATCCGAGGTACGTATTACCTAAACGGCCCGGCGATATTCGAACGAGGAAATCTGCGCTACCGCAACTGGCTGGACGGCGATGGCATGGTCTGTTCCCTTCGCTTCGAGGAACAAGCCATCCATTTCTGTAACCGGTTCGTTCGTGGTCGCAAGTATCAAGAAGAAACCAAATCGGGCAAGCCGATCTATGCCACGTTTGGGACGAGGTTCGCAGGGGACCGAATGCGGCGTGGTATTGCCACGGAGTCACCATACAACGTCAGCGTCTATCGTTTTCGCGGTTCGCTGTTGGCGTTTGGCGAGCAGAGTATTCCGTTACGGCTACATCCGGAGACGCTGGAAACGTTGGGAGAGTACGATTTCGACAGGCAATTGAATAGCTTGAGTCCGTTTTCCGCGCATCCCAAGATCGATCCTGAAAGCGGTGAGTTTTTCAACTTCGGCATTTCCTTCGCCGGCAAACAACCGAGCGTAAACTATTATCGCATCGATCGCGAAGGAAAATTAGCATGCCGGCGTCGAATTAAGATTGACCACGCGTGCTCGATTCATGACTTTGCGGTCAGCAAACGGTACGCGGTGATCTACGTCAGTCCCTACCTCCTCGATGTGGCCCAGCTGATGCGCGAGGGGATTCCGACGATCGACGCGCTGTCTTGGCGGCCTGAATTAGGCAGCAAGCTACTCGTGCTTTCACGTGAACACGGCGAAGAGATTGCCCGGATACCGGTCGGCGATCGATACTGCCTCCATACCATTGCCAGCTTTGACGAAGGACGGCGATTGACGGTGGATGTCATCGAGCTGGACCGCCCCGTCTATGATCAATACCAGGTTTTGCCAGACATGTTCACGGATGTTCCCGAAGGCCGTCCCGCGCGACTCACGGTGAATCTGGATACGTGCCAGGTCATCGAGCGTGAACAGATCGATTATCGCAGCGCGCCCGACTTTCCATCTGTCGATTCCCGTTCGTTGACCGACCGTTACGACGACTTTTGGATGTTGGGAATCTCGTCGGCGGGAAACGTGGGACGCAAGTTTTTCAATCACCTGGTTCACGCGAAGTGGTCGA
>CBDUAB010000420.1:0-4684 GCA_965365045.1 uncultured Planctomycetales bacterium | reverse complement strand
CTATCGTTGCCTGCGGAAGGTCGACCGCCGCCTCGTCCAGTTTCTGTTGGACCTTCTGCCAGACTGGATCCGCCTCAACAACATGGTCACTCAGTTCGATCTGAACGAGCGACACGCCGGCTCGTGATACACTATATATGTGCTCCACGTCATCGACTTGTTCGATGTGACGCTCAAGAACGTCCGTGATCAGCGATTCAACACGCTCCGGCGCGGCTCCGGGCAGGCGCGTGACTACATTTGCCAATCTCCATGTGAGCAACGGTTCTTCTTGTCGGGGCAGAGTGACCAGCGCAACGGATCCCCACACCACGACAATAAAGAGGGCGGCGACGAGGACCTGGGGATAGCGGATTGATAGCGACGATACGTTCACGGCGTTGACTTCACCTTTTGTGCCATCGAGGGCGTACCAAAAGTTCGGTACTGCACACGGTCACCGCCCACAACCAAATGCTGTCCGCGCACAATCAGTAATTCGCCTCCGGTCAGTCCGCTGCGAATCGTGACCTCTTCACCAGAGATTGAGCCGAGCTCTAGTTCACGACGACTTACGATGTTTCCTTCCGCATCGGGTTGTACAACCATGACGTATGGTGCTTGGCCGTAGGCGCGACGTATCGTAGTCACGGGAATGCGAATCGCGGATTCCGTCACCGGAAAGGCAATGGTCATGGTCACGATCATTCCGCCCGTAAGATGACGTTCTGGGTTCGGCATTCTCACACGTACTTCGTAAGTTCCCGAGGCGCGGTCCGCGATTTGCCCAACCGAAATGACTTTTCCCGCTGATCGTACCTCGTTGCGAATCGCTGATGCCACGGTTAGTTGATCGCCAACCCGAAATCGATGTCGCAACTCTTCGGGGACGGCAATAACCGCATCCACGTTTTCCAGATCGACCAGATGAACCACCGGCACTCCACCAGTCGGAAATACATTGATGTAGGCACCGGGATCAACCAGTCGTTTTTCAATTCGCCCCCGAAACGGTGCCTTGAGTGTTGCCTTGCCGAGCTGCTGCTGCGTGATTGCGACCGCATGCTTGCGTGCGTTAACTTCCGCGGCGGCTGCCTGAATCTCCTCCGTGCGCGGTCCCGCAACCGCTTTGTCGAGAGCTGCCTTTGTCATCAGCTCAGTTTGCATTGCTGCGTCGTATTCTTGCCGTACGTTGTCGAATTCGGATCGCGTGATAGTGCCGCTTCGTCGATGGAGCCGCTCGACACGCTTGTATTCATTGGACCAGAAGACGGTACGTGTGTGCGCCCGGGCCAAGTCGGCACGGGCGGCTTGGAGATCCTCCTTGCGCGTGCCGGCTTGCAGAAGCTCCAAATCTGCCAGTGCCCTTTCGAGTTCGGACCGCGCCCGGAAATATGCTAGATGGTAATCCTTCAGTTCCAGCTGCGCAATGGGCTGCGGCGGCGCGACATCGTCGCCTTCGGCAACGAGCACTTCACTAACGACCCCAGTCACTTCGAAATACAAGGTCGTTTCTCGCCATGGTTCGATGCGGCCAATCAGCGTAACGGATTCCTCTACGGATTCCGCGGCCAGCTTGACAATTTCGACGGTACGCAACGGCTTCACCTGCGTACCGGAGTCCCTGCTTGGATAGCAGCCCGGAACGGACAAGATCGCAAGCACAATTATGAGAGTCCTGTAAATGTCGGACACGGGTTTAAAACTCCGTGCGAATTCGTTGTGTTGCTGGCGCAAGTCTACCGGTAGCTTTGTCGAGTGTGACCAAAAACAACTGAGTTCTTTCATACTCGCGTCCTAAACCCGTAAGTAACCCGCACTCGTTGTAACGATGGAGTTACGAATACTGCCGCAGGGCTTCGCTCAAACTCTCCGGAATCTGAGTTGGAATCGATTGCTCGCCCTCGCGCCGCATGCATGCGACCTCGTGATCGCCCCGCGCTATCAGTTCTTCGCCACCGGCGCTTGTGCGCCAATACTCGTAATCCAAAGCGATGCGATTTTGGACTATTGAGGCCAGTCTCATCCGCACGACGATCTCGTCAAATGCGCGCAGTTCAGCGACGTATTCACAACTGCAGCGAACAGTGATCAGAGCCAGATCGTTGTCCAGACGATCCAGCACGTCAGGTGCGTGCTCGTGCAGAAAAAGTTCTCGACATCGCCCTTGCCAGCGTAGGTGGTTAACAAAATAGACGTTCCCGACCAGGTTTGTTTCTTCAAAACCAATAACGTGTCGGTATTCGTATGCGCGCATCGCTATCTATCCGGTCTGACGAGTACGCCGCAAGCGACGCGGTTGTCTCCAGAGCCAATCGACGTTACCCACGTCGCGACCGATGTTGCTCCCGCGGCAAGTAGCACCCAGCCATCATCTGTGTTGGTGCGAAAGACAAGTGGCACTTCGGCCAAAGAACCAGACTTTTTCAAACATTCCATGGCAGTCCAGACTCGTGTCGCCGAATCATTGTGATCTTCGTCGAGTCGTGTGGCAATGAACTCCGCCAAACTCGCTTTTTCACTGCCCAACAGATCACGCCATCGCTCAACCGGTCGGGCGACGATGGATTCCAGGTCGCAGGCAACACGACCGGAACCCGCGACCACAAACGTCAGCTGCTTGTCATGTGAAACCGAAACGTCCAGCTGTTGGTCACAGACGACGACCGGTTTTCCATCGGGACGCCGATGGACGTGCGCGGGACGCCCCAAGGCACGTACGATCGCGGCGTCGCTTTCATCACGACGGTTGAGTTGGCCGTTCGATTGAACCAACACGGTAGGTGATGTCCCTGGCCACAGTTCGCCCAGGCGACGTTCGATATATGGTCCCGCCAACGGTTCGACCCACGAGGAAGGCAGGGCCACGTCACTGACGCGTCGCAACCGCAGACCGGTCCATCTTTCACGCAGGCGGCCGTCAAGCCCCGTAACTTCTACGTCGTATGTCAATGTATTCCCATCCTGCGATCGCTGGACGGCCGCGACCAGACAATCGTCTCTTGATTGCTCATTCCGAATAAGGATTTGTTCGACGCCGATGGGCAGAATCGTTGCGTGCGGTATGCAAGCCTGAATGGCATGAATTGTGGCATCTCGCATACCCGGATCACCGGTAATGCATGTTTGAGGAAGGTAGCTACCGAACCATCGTGCGTTCTCGGACGGGCTGATAGTTGCCACACACTGCGTGGCTCTAAGATGGCGGTAGCTCGTCACTCGCTGGAAACGTCCGCGCTGAAACAATATCCCATCGTAGAGGTCCCGCTGCGGAATGAGGGGTAGGCCATCGGAATCCTGAATCGGATCGCCGTTGTGGGCCGCGGGCATCAACAAAGCGCTCAGAATATGTGACTGCGAGTCAATTTCTGTATCTTCACGGTGCACCCGACATGTCGCGCCGAAGTGATCCGTTTGAAAGCCGGTCTCCTCGGCACGAATCACTGTTTCGATGCAATCCGGTGCGCGGCGAAGTGCGGCGACGCGAATCGTCTCCTGGGATCCCGCGGGCACCACAATTGGTCGCTGGAAAGTCACGTTCCGAAATTCCAAGGCCGACCAATTGCTGTTGGCATTGAGGGCCATGACAACTTGGGCCATTGCCTCCACTCCCATGACGGCGGGCAACAACGGCATGTTTTGATACACGTGGTCGCTCAGATACGGATCATTCTCCTGAGAAAGCTTGCTTTCGGACACCAACTCAACACCAGGAACGAAAACCCGCGGTTGTTCCAGAAAACGCAGCAGTGGCAATTTGGAACTGTCAACGTTCAAAGTGGGTTGGTCGCCGATACGGCCTGCGACAACGATGGCGACTGTTGACAACGATTGGCTCAACAACTGTTTCAGCATCTGTACGCCGTCATCCGGACTGATCGGTGTGATTCCCTGACGCTTCAGCCCCTCGATCCGTCCCAGCCGCTCTCCCATGCCCACGCCGGACCACACTGACCACTCCAGAGCAAGGCAAAGGCAATGCGGATGAGTTTGCTGGAACTGCGTGGTGAGGTCGGTTAGCCAATCATTTGCAACAGCATAATCCGCCTCGCCCGGCATCCCGGTACGGGCAATGATGGAACCAAAAGCGACGAGCAATCTGAGGCGAGCTGGATCGACAACACTCAATACGTTTTGCAGTCCGCCGACTTTGGGTGCCAACGTCCGATGAAAGTCTGCCTCTTCCAGCGAGCGTAATGACTTCGGCACATTGGTTCCCGCACTGTGCAGTATTCCGTTGATGGGCCCCCAATCCCTCTGCAGCTCGCGCAAAGAGCGCTCGACTGCTTGTGAATCCGTGACATCAGCTGACAAGTAGCGCAGACGAATCCCGGCATCTTCCATCCGCCGCAGATTTTGGGAAAGCTCCTCATCATCGGAAGGATTGGACCTACCTAGGAGAGCCAAACGAACTCCCAATTCTCGACCTAACATCAAAGCACATTCAGCGCCGATTCCCTTTCCACCACCGGTCACTAAGAGAACGTCATCGGTTGCCAAGGGTAGGTCCCTTGGCGCCATCTCGGTCAAACATCGAAGTACCGGTACTCGCCTTACCCCGTTCGTATCATAATGTGCCTCGCAATAACCGGACGCTGACTTCGCCTCGGCGATAATCCAATCGACGGCTTGTGGGTGCGCCGCCGGAACGTGTATGACGGACACGGTCAGAGTCGGATGTTCTAGGTAGAGAGTACGCGCCAAT
>CBDUAB010000419.1:0-4686 GCA_965365045.1 uncultured Planctomycetales bacterium | reverse complement strand
TGCGTGGTCGATGAGGATCCAGCGCATCGCCTCCGCCGCGGCGGTGAAGAAGTGCGCTCGGCAATCCCAGTCTGGCTGCTCACCATCAGGTCCTGCCAGGCGAAGATAGGCTTCGTGGATCAGGGCGGTCGGTTGCAACGTGTGCCCCTCACGCTCGTTGGCCATCATGTGACCGGCGATGCGCCGCAACTCCTGATAGGTCAGAGGCAGAAGCTCCTCCGCGGCTTCGCGGTCTCCGTTCTTCACCGCCTCGAGGATGCGAGTAATTTCGCTCATCGTTTTGCGCGCGGTTTCTCCATGAAAGTGTCCAACGACAACAATAATTCCCTTTCGTAAATCTTACAGGAAAAAACTGAGGAAACAACGAACAAATGGGATCAATGAAAACAAAGCGACGTAGGATACGCCAAGACCGGCGCCCGCTGCGAGAGCGGAACTTCAGCTAGAAAAAAAAAATGGCAATCCGTGGCGTGATTGGTGACGGAACTCCGCCTGTATGGATGAAGACCTGATCAATCTTCTATCCAATGAGAGAAAAAAAAGACGTGCAGCGAATCCGATCGGATCACCGTCACTAAAAACCCATCACTACTAACCCAAAACGAAAGATGAAAACGATGAATATGAAAACGATCCTCTGTCTGCCAATGACAGCGCTGCTGCTGACAACGGCGCTTGTCGCACCCTCGGCGGCAGCTCCGCTGGTGCCCTTCAGCGGCGTCATAGAAGGAACTGAAGACTTCGCTTTTCAGCCCGGTGATCCAAGTGGGATTGACCTTAAAATCCATGGGAGCGGTGGAGGAAACTCCACACATCTAGGTCTAGGGAAATTTACTGCCATTTGGGACGGCGACATTTCTTTCCCTAACCCAGATAGTCCCATTAGACGTACCTTCGTGGGCGAAACCGGGTTCGAGCTCTACGCTGAAGGTGTGGGTGCGGGCACTCCGCCGCCAGCACCTGGTGAGTTGAACGAAGGCTTTCAATTTGTTACCGAAACCATGACCATTACCGGCGGCACGGGGCCGTTCGAATTTGCTGGTGGCAAATTCACTCTCCACCGTGGAGTTTCCGAGGTTGGCGTACCCGAAGGAAACTTCAACAACCTTCCGACGTTCGGCTCGTTCGACGGATTCATCACCACGAAGGGCCCAGCCCATGGCGTACCGGAACCTGCATCAATGTCACTGGCCTTGGGATGCTTTTTGGGACTTGTCACTTGCGTTCGAAGCCGGCCGAAGGGCAGGTGAGTCTCGGAACCGCCTCGCGGCATGGTAATGGGCGCCAAAAAGGCACCCACCCGCGCATGGAAGAGGCCCACACTTGACATTGCAGACGGGTAAGTGTGAGCCAGCAGCCTCGCGTCCCGCGACACTTTCAAAAGTGTCGCGCGGACGCAGTGGCTTGAAGTCAGTATCGGTACGTGAAGATTTCGCCCCATTGGTTTCGCGCGACTTTTGAATCTCTTCGCGTCTGAGGACTTGTCACAAGAACAACGTGCTACCTTTCTTCGTTTAGTATTCGGTCGAGAAGTTCGCATCCCTTGGCACGGCGACCGACTCGCGCATAGCCGTCGCCGATTTCCAACAAGACTCCCCAGTGGAGCAGCGAAGGACATCCCTCGTCGAGCAATTGGCGATCCAGTGCTTTCGCCTGCTCGTGATGCGGATCGCGCCGGTTTTCCAGAGCGACGACGAAACTCGTATCCAACAGAACGGCGCGACGTGCCAATCTCAGAACCTCCGCCCAGTAAAGCCTTCCACGTCCTCGCTGCTCAACTGATCGCCCCAATCTTCGGCGTTCTGCTCCGCCCAGTCGGCCAAACTGGTACCCGGCCGCTTGGGCGCTTCGTGTTGTAGCGGCTGCCTGTCCCCATTTTTCGCGCGGCCCAGTTCTCGAGCGGCCCCAATTTTCGAGGGTCGAACCCGGTTGATGATGGTACGCGAGGAAAGGGGACAGGCACCGTGACGCAAAGTTGCAACGGACTTCCAGCACAAGTAGCACGGAGCCAGTCCCCTTTCCTCGCTCGTGTGCCTGCGCCACGAGCAAAGGTTTTGCCTCATTGTTTTCCCACGATTTCCACCATTTTCCAATTGAACCTATTGCAGGCCGGATTCTCTGATAGTAAGCTGGCGTCTGAAACTTCTGATCTTACGATGAGAAATACCGAGGTCGACCCAACGTAACATCCCGCGAGCAAGCCACTGACCGTAGTTGCAAATAAGGGACATTATTCTTTGTTTCGCCTGTTGTGCGAGACCAAGAATGATGTCCTTTTTTCGTTGTCGACAGAGAGAAAGTATCCCTCGGTCGGCGCTGAGATTATGCAAAGAAACAACTTGTGGTGCAGGCATCCCGCCTGCCCGCGGCAGCCGAGATGGCTGCACCACGATTCGGGAAGTTGTCGTTTTTACGAGTTCCCAGGTCGACGTTTGTCTAGAGTCACACCAGTGATAAAAAGCGGAGAATGAATTGATGCGTTCAACAATAATTGTTTGTGTCCTGGCGACCCTGTTGTGTATCCCAACAGCCCGCGGCGATGAAGTGAAGAACATTTCGACGGGGTGGGACAATGTCACTGGCATGGTAATTGATGCGGGTCAGCCCGACTCAGAATATGTAATCACACCACCTGCCGTGATCGCCACCGTGCTGCCGGAGGTATTTCCAATTCCACCTTGGTTCGCAAATTCCGCGACGTCGAAGTGGATTGGCTTTGACACCGAGAGCAGCAACGCCGATCCGATCGTCTTCGACTTTACAACATTCGTATCGCTGGACGGCTTCATTCCGGAGACTGCCACCGTTTCAGGGCAGTGGAGCACCGATAACTTCGGCCAGGACATCTTGGTAAATGGTGTCAGCACGGGTATTTCGAATGACGGAAACTTCGGGGCCCTCCACGACTTTGAAATCCCCGCCGGGTTATTTGTTGCGGGACAGAACGAAATCACCTTCCGTTTCGAGAACGCTCCGCCAGGAATCAATCCGGCTGGACTGCGTGTGGATGCTATCGTGAATGCGACCGTTCCCGAGCCAACGGCCTTATTGATGATGGCACTGGGCCTTGTCGGGATCGTGACCTATCGCAGGCGAATTCCGATGGCATGACCTACTAAGACATGGAGTCTCACTATGCCAAGATTATTCGCCTTTGCTGTAATGTGGATTGCCTGTGTGGGTCACGTTGCGGCTCAACTCAATCGCGACGTACCCATGTTCACGCCGGCGATTGATGGAACCATTACGGAAGCTGAAATGGCGGGCCAGTTGGAGTTTTCCATGGCTTGGCCGGTGCCCAGCGGCGCGCTGCTTTTGGATGGCTCGGGGTCGGGTGTCGAGGAATTAAGTGCCATTTGGTATCTGTCGTGGGACAGCGACAACCTTAATGTCTCAGCCATTGTCTTGGACGACACTCCTGATTTTCGGCTCAATTCGGGAGGAACCGGGAACGTTGCGTACAACGCACAGGATGTGATCCAGCCCGTGTTCAATCCGTTTAATGACCCGGATCATTTCTTTGTCGACGGCCAACCGGCCGATGGCTTTCACGGTGACGACATCGCGGCGATCTACGACATCGTTGTGAATACCGCCGACGACTTTGGTCCGGACATCTATCGGCACGGCCCAGCTTTGTCTGACGAGGAGCACGCCAGCGTCACCATCGGGGGCGAGGAAACTGATTTCGGTTACATCTTGGAGGCATCGATTCCATGGGCGACCGCGATGGATGACGCGGCCCCGAATTATGTGCCGACAATTAATGATGTTCATGGATTGAGTTTCATCTTGCTGAGTTTTAATGGACAGGACGGCGGAACTTCAGAAATTGCCACGCTGATGACGGATTTTGGCAACGGCGCGAATACAATCGGAGATCCCACGACGTGGAATTCTATTACGCTAGTGGATGCCTTCGCGACGCCGGTCAATTGTGATTTCGATGGTGACGGGAATTGCGATGTGATCGACATCGACTTGCTAGGCAAGGAAATCATCGCCGGTACGAACAATGCTGATTTCGATTTGACCGGTGATGGGACGGTCGACTTGGCCGATCAAGATAGATGGCGAGCGGACGCCGCGACCGAGAACGGATTCGCCGAACCGTACCTCAACGGCGACGCCGACTTGGATGGGGCGGTGCTCGTGGGCGACTTGAACGCGGTCGGCACGAACTGGCAAACCAGTCCGGACCCCTGGTCCAGTGGCGACTTTAACGCGGATGGAATCGTGGACGTTGCTGACTTGAATCTACTCGCTCTAAACTGGCAGGATTCCATTCCTGCCGCGGCGGCTCAAGCTGCCGTTCCTGAGCCAACGTCATTGTTTATGATGGGTTTGGCTTGTAGCGCGCTAAGTTGCATGATTCGTCGTCGAGGAACGTGAGTAACGTTGCTTCTTCTTGAACTTCCAGGGCGCCACTGTTCCAGCAGCATCGATCTCGTCCGATTTCGCGCCCTACGGATCGTGAATTTGCGCCGGTAGCGACCGTAACGGTTGTGCCGATTGCGCTGTATCGGAAGCCGTTTTACATGGAGTTTTGGCGATGTTCCGCAGGGACCGTCAAATTTTGTCGCTGAAATGGCGCAAAACCAATACGTGTCATGTCAGTTGTACCGATTCTGACGTTCGCAGCTAAAAATACGACTCGGCGGTTTTTAAAGAATTGCCGCGCGAATT
>CBDUAB010000418.1:0-4687 GCA_965365045.1 uncultured Planctomycetales bacterium | reverse complement strand
TTTGTCACCGGCCGCTTGGCAGCTGATGCGTTGACGGAAACTGTGGCGTCGTTGGCGCTCGATGCCGAATTCGACTATTCGATCGATGTGTTGCCAATTACCGTGGCGGCATTGATGACACCGGACTGGATCGCTCGGCACATTGCGGTTCCTCCCGACGCGACGGAAGTGCTCGTTCCCGGTTATTGCGCTGGGGAGTTCGGTGCACTCACCTCCCAAGTGCAATTGCCGGTGATGTGTGGCCCGCGCGACTTGCGCGAACTCCCGACCTACTTTGGTCGCGAACTTCGGCGAGATGATTACGGTGCCCATGACATTCAAATCATCGCGGAAATCAATCACGCACCTTGCCTGAAATTGGACGACATACTAAAGCAAGCCAGTGAGCTATCCGCGGCGGGGGCGGATCTCATTGACGTCGGTTGCGATCCCGACGGACCCTGGTTCGGTGTCGGCGATTGCGTGCGCGCTTTGCGAGACAGTGGCCATCGCGTATCCATCGACAGCCTTGATCCGCGCGAGATCGCGCCGGCGGTCGATGCGGGCGCCGAATTGGTATTGTCCGTTGACCGCACGAATCGAGAACACGCCGTGGATTGGGGTTGCGAGGTCGTCGTTGTCCCAGATGAGATCGGCTCGCTAGCTGGCCTCGAGAAAAACCTTGAGTGGTTGGATCAGCACGACGTACATTTCCGGATCGATCCGATACTGGAGCCGATTGGATTCGGATTTGCTGCCAGTCTTTCTCGCTATTTGGATGTGCACCGCGGATTTCCGACGGCGGAAATAATGATGGGTGTCGGTAATCTGACGGAGCTTACGGACGTTGACTCCGCTGGCATCAACACGTTGCTGTTGGGTTTTTGCCAGGAGCTTGGAATTCGCAGCGTGCTGACGACACAAGTGATTCCCTGGGCGCGCACGAGCGTTCGTGAATGTGATCTTGCCCGACGTTTGATGTATTATGCGGTCAAGCACCGTGTTGTCCCCAAGCATTTAGAGCCACGATTGGTTTGCCTGCGAGATGATCAACTGTTCCAGCAGGGAAATGAGCGGCTGGCTACTTTGGCGAGTGAGATCCGAGATCATGGCGTGCGTCTGTATGCCGAGGAGGGCCGGATACACGCGTTGTGCGATGGTGTGCAACTCAAGGACGCTGATCCGTTCGTGGTTTTTGATCAACTGCTTGCCAAATTTGGCGACCGTATTGACGTGTCACATGCTTTTTATCTTGGCTACGAAATGGCAAAGGCGGCAACGGCTCTGACGCTTGGAAAGCAATACCGCCAGGATGAAGCGCTCGACTGGGGATATCTAACGGTCGCCGAAGTCAGCCAACGGTCTCGGCGCGATACGTAAGGTCTAAGTGCCCGCGAAATTCACGAGCAGATGAATAGGTGCAGCTGCCTGACCCTCATTCTGTCTCCCCCGTGCTGAAAACGATCTCGCCGTTATTTACGACTACATTGCCAGTCGTTCTCCCCAGGGAGCTGCCAATGGGGTCAATTCCTTCCATGCTTCTCTGAAGCGAGCAAGATCACTGGGTGTAGACGTCAACTGCCCTGGGACCGAAGATGGTTTAGGAGTAGGCCGGAACAAGCGGCGCGAAAAAAATACCATTGTCTCCCCGCTTGTTACGCCGCGCTGTTCCGGCATGAATTGAGAGGTCGTTGTCTGTTGGCGATTCACGCTGGAACAGCGCGGCGTGGTAACGGTCCATCAGAAACGACACCTGTCACGCCGCTTGTTCCGGCCTACTTCTACTTCTGTTGTGATTTGGGAGGCTTTGCCTTCTTGGAAAGGTCCACGGCTTATTTTGGCTTCATCCGGATGAATCCGTTGCCTGAGAACTTGTCGACACTGCCGATCATTCAACCGTTTTCTCGGGCACCCGATGCGCTGGACGTTTTTCGTTGTTTGTCGGACAAACCGCATTGCCTATTTCTCGATAGCGCGCTACGGCACCAGTCGTTGGGGCGATTCTCATTTGTCACGGCCGACCCGTTCGAAGTGATCCAAGTTGCCGCGGATGGATCGGATGCGATTGGCGAATTGCAGCGGCGCATGGGTTCTTTTTGCACGCAGCGCGTGGCCGGGCTGCCACCGTTTCAGGGTGGTGCCGCCGGATTGTTTGGCTACGAACTTGCCCGCAGTTTGGAACGTTTGCCTACCCCGCGATGGGATGAGTTTAACGTGCCGGCACTCGCAGTCGGTCTTTATGACGTTGTCATTGCGTTTGACCACCGAACCAACGAAGCATGGATCATTTCGCAAGGATTCCCGGAAACGGATCCGGACCGGCGCAGGCGGAGAGCAGATGCACGGCTGAATGAATTCCGTGAGTGGTTGAGCGCTGCGCCATCGGCGCCGCGGAAATGCCGGGACTCTCGTATTGCGTTGGAGGCACCATTCGTCGAATCGTCGCGACTTCCGAATGTTGGTAGCAATTTTCGCAAGGAAGACTATCTGGCCGTGGTCAAAGCCACGATCGAGTACATTCGCGCCGGAGATGTTTTCCAAGTCAATCTGGCACAACGACTGATACATGCGGCGGAGGACCACGCCGTGGATCTGTATTGCCGCTTGCGAGAAAGGACGCCCGCGACATTTTCTGGTTACTTTGATACTGGCCCCTATCAAATTGTCAGCGCGTCACCGGAACGATTCGTGCGAGTTGACGCGCGCCAAGTTGAAACGCGGCCCATCAAGGGTACCCGGCCGCGGACGGCTCGCCCGGAGGCAGATCTTTATGCTGCTGATGAGTTGCGAGGTGACGAAAAGGAACGCGCCGAAAACGTGATGATCGTCGACTTACTGCGGAACGATCTTTCCGTAGTCTGCGAACCGGCCAGTGTAAAAGTCACGCAACTCTGCGGATTGGAGCAATATGGTTACGTACAACATTTGGTTTCGGCCGTCGAAGGGACGCTGTCCGCCGAGCAGGGCACCTTTGATTTGTTGCGGGCTGCATTTCCCGGTGGATCGGTGACTGGGGCGCCTAAGATCCGTGCGATGGAGATTATCAATGAGTTGGAGCAGACGGCACGTGGCGCGTATTGTGGCTCACTCGGCTATGTGGGATGGGATGGAGGCGCGGATTTGAATATCTTGATCCGTACCATAACGGCCGGTCGAGGTTGGTGGCAATTGCCGGTGGGAGGCGGGATAACTTGCCGGTCGGACCCGCGGCGAGAATATGAGGAGACGTGGCACAAGGCGGCCGGTTTATTGCGAGCATTGTATCCGTAATGATTTTACTAATTGATAACTACGACAGTTTTGCCCATAATCTGGCCCGGTATTTTCGGCGACTGGGCAACGAAGTGATCTGCGCTCGCAATGATGCGATCGATGTTGCACGGATCATTCGCCTGGAGCCCGAGTTAATCGTCATGTCGCCGGGCCCTTGCACTCCGAACGAAACCGGCTGTTGTTTGGCAGTAGTGCGTGAGTTGGGCGATCGATTTGCCATTCTAGGTGTCTGCCTTGGACACCAGGTCATCGTACAAGGCTTGGGCGGTGAGATCGTGCGGGCCGAAGAGCCGGTTCATGGTCGCGTGAGCGCGATTTACCACGATGGCCAACACGACTTCGCGAATGTCCCGAATCCTTTCGCGGCCGGACGCTACCATTCACTTGTCGCGCGTAAGGCGAGTTTGCCGGATGCGCTGTCGGTGACCGGCTGGACAGAAGACGGTTTGGTGATGGCCGTGCGTCACCGTGAACTGCGTATCATCGGTTGGCAATTCCATCCGGAATCGATACTTACCGAAAATGGTTATCCGTTGTTGGCTAATTTGTTGGCGTATGTAGGAATGAAACGTCCGGAAAACGCGCCCACAATCGATTCCGAGCGAGCACTGGTCGAGAGGCGTTCTGCTCCAATCCCGCGGCGACCCGTCACGTTTTAGTTCCTTTCGTTCAGAAGTTCTCAATGTTCAAAACGAATTCATCTACATCACGAGAGAGGATTCTGGAGGGCATTGTTACGACGATCAATGAAGACGATACGACGAACATTTCACCGATGGGTCCATTGGTGGATGCGGCGATGTCCAGACTCACGCTGAGGCCGTTTCAAAGCTCTACGACCTACCACAACCTGAAACACCATGGCGAAGGTGTCTTGCACATTACTGACGATGTTGAACTGTTGGCGCGGGCGGCCGTGGGAGTCGCTGCCCCTCCCGTGCGCGATGCGAGCGCTGTGAGGGGGCGGATTCTCGTCGACGCGTGTCGGTGGTATGCATTTCGAGTCGTTGAATTGGATGATCGAGAAGAGCGGACGACGATTTATTGTGAAGTGGTGGATTGTGGTCGCCAGCGAGATTTTTTTGGATTCAATCGCGCCAAACACGCGGTCGTCGAGGCGGCGATTCTGGCCACGCGAATTGGTATTCTGCCGGACGACAAGATTCGCCGCGATATGGAGTCATTAGAAATTCTTGTGGAAAAGACTGGCGGTGACGAAGAGCACCGAGCTTTTACGTTTTTAACCGACTACTTAAGCGAAAGGCTGGGAAGTTGACGAAGGCAGTTGTTGCCATGACGCTTCCGCGAAATTGTCAGCATGCCCAAGGACTTATCTTCCGAAGATGGCAGTCGGCCGCGAACGGTTGAAGTAACCGCGCCGAGTCGCTTGCATTTTGGTTTGTTGTCCTTTGGTCACACCGATCGGCGACAATTC
>CBDUAB010000417.1:0-4691 GCA_965365045.1 uncultured Planctomycetales bacterium | reverse complement strand
AGATGCGTGCGGCGGCAATGGCTGTGGCGGATGTGAGCCGAGCTGCGGTTGCGAAGACGCGTGCTGCGGCGGTGGTCGTTCCCGTTGCCGACCCAGCCTGTTGTCCCGGTTGCGTTCCCGTTGTCGTACCCGTTGCTGTTGTGTTCCTTCTTGCTGCGAGCCAAGCTGCGGATGCGAAAGCGCCTGTGAGCCGAGCTGCGGTTGCCAGTAGGCTGAACAGCTCCTCGCGTTCTCGCGACTTCCAGAGGGTCCGGGGTGAGAACGCGAAACGGGGATGGATACAGAAACTCCTCGCGATTCAACATCGCGAGGAGTTTTATTTTTTATAGGCGAGCAGAATCTCCGACTTGCGGTGCGATTCGACGACGCTACGCGTGGATGATCGCTTCGGTTTCGGTCAGATTGACCCGCCGCAGTTGAACAGTACCGGCCTTTGAACCGTCACATACGAAGAGTGCCCCAACGTCCGAATGTTGCTGACAAAACTTCGTTGCCTCATCGACCCCCAGGACGAAAAACGCTGTCGACAATGCATCCGCGGTAGCCGCGTCATTCGCCACGACGGAACATGAATGAACGCCATCCACGGGATGACCGGTGCGTGGATCAAGAATGTGTCCGTAACGTCGTCCTCGGTAGTAGAAACTTTGACGCGCTGGCCCCGATGTTCCTAGTGCCCGATTTCGCATGAGGAAACGAGCTACTAATTGTTCGTCACGAAGCGGATGTCGTACGTTCACGTGCCAAGCGTTTTCTGGGCTTCCCTGCCGGCTGCCGCGAGCCAAGACACTGCTTTGTCCACCATGAATCACAAAGTCCTCGACGCCTGCTTGGATAAGCAACTGCGCCGCACGGTCCAGCGCATAGCCCTTTCCAATGCCGCCCAAGTTGATCTCCATTCCGGGCAGGTCGAATCGCACGGCGTTTGCCGCCGAATTCACGCTGAGATCTAGCTTGTCGCTCCCGACCAGATTTAACGCCGTTACAATCTCTTGGTGTTCCGGGATGCGGCCTTGCCGCCGATAGAACCCCCAAGTTTTGGAAAGTGGTCCGGCCGTGATATCAAACGCCCCATCCGTAGCCCCGTAAAGTTCCTTGGCACGCCGAAAAAGGCGATGTAGACGTTCTTCGACGATTACCGATTCGTTCGCGGCGCGCGCGTTCAGTCGAGAGATTTCGCTGTCGTCGCGATAGACGGTCATTTGCGATTCCAGTTGTTCAACCAAATCGAGTGCCGCGACGGCAGTTTCGACGGCACCCGTGTGTTGGCCGGCGTTTAGGTGGACGACAAATTCGCACGCCATTGCGTTCCGTGAGACGTTTAGCAGGTATGTTTCGAGGCTTTGAGTTGCAGATGTTGGCGGAGGGCTCGCAGTGCTTTCGGCTTCGTTGGAAACGCCATCGGCGATATCCTCAATCGCGTCAAGCGCGGAATTGCCTTTGAGGAACTGCCGTCGGTTCGTTCTTCGATTGCGGTTACCTGTCATCACAACGTTCATTATAGGCTTGATTTGACAGCCAAGGTTGAGGTCTACCGAGTAGGATTCGTAGCGAGTAGGGTTCATAATAGGACATATGAGAACCGCGCCGACTATTAACTTTCTGCCTTTTCTGAAATGTCTCACCATCCTAGGCGGGTTTTTGTGCGTATCGGACGCCCAATGTCAAGTTGATCGTGACCAAGTCATCCGCGGGCATGAGCTGTCGAGGGAGGGGCTTTCGAGGCGGGTACAGTCACCAAATTGGAAGCCGAGCGATGCCGAGGAAGTTTTCTTCGATGACGCTTTTCGTGATGCACTGTACGGCACGCGACCCTTAAATATGGTCATTGGCACGAATCCGGCGACCGTCTTGCCGGCTAGTAATCCTGCCAGAAATCCGCTCACGACAGTGCATGATTCTGGTTGGTCCACGATCATATCGGCCGAAACGATCGAAGACGAAATCAAAGTGCTGACGCAGCAGCTAAACCAAACCGTTACGACACCTACCAAGTTCGCCAATCGCGGATATGTTGATGCGCGAATTCAGTTTTCAATCTTGGGTATGCTGTTCGCCATCGCGGACGAATACGACGGGGAAATTCGTTGGCGGAGCTATGCGGCGACTGCCCGCGATCGGTTCTTGCATGTAGCTTCGATCGCCGAAGTCGGCACTGTCGAGGTTTATGCCGCAGCCAAAAACCGAAAAACCGAACTTAACCAACTCGTGCGCGGAGGCAGTATCGATACCGCCCAGTCAAACGCCGGAGATAGCTGGCCGCGGATGTTGGACCGTGGGCCCTTAATGGAACGCTTGGAAACAGCACACCAAGAATCAATTGAGCCGGCGCTCGCGTCAGCGGCGACGTTGCGCACAGCATCTGACCGCCTCATCCATGAAGGCGAGTTGATCGCCGCGATTGGATCCGTGTTAACACGCGACGGCATGGAGGGCGCCAACGACGAGGAGTATGTCGAGTACTGCGTGCAACTCAAACGTGCTGCCGGCGACATGATTCAGGCTGTCAAACAGAATGACTATGACGCGGCGCGCGGCGCAGCCGGTGAAATCAGCAAATCGTGCAGCAATTGCCATGAGGCATACCGCGGTTGATCATCGGTCGCGGGGGTGAGAGCTATTTAGAGACTTTTTCCCGCTGGAACTGTGGCAAATCTTTCAATTCGACGAGTTCGGCCAGTCCGGCTGCGGCGAATTCACGTCCCGATACGTAACGACCCGGTTTGATCCACTTTGCCAACGCTTCCTCGTCAATTCCGAACAGGGTAGACAATAGTTCATCCATTTCGATTTCGAGATCGCCAAAATGACGAGCCCATTCAGCCGCTTCGGCCAATCCGACATGCTCCTCACTTTGCCACTTCATCGGATGGAACAGTAATACACTGTAAGGCGTCACCACGCGTTGGCGGCAAGCCGCGAATGGCCAAAGAGCCGCCGAAGAACATTCGCCACACACAATACCGGTGGCGTTGACGCGGCGCAGCGAAATGAGGGTCGTGAGTGAGACGGCGCAGTACGGGCTCCCTCCGGGCGAATCGATAAACAGTGTACATTCGCCGCCGGGCGGCACGCTGAGCAAACGTTCAGTCAGCTCCGCCTCGTTGTCGGTCAAGTCACCAACGAATGCGATTTCAATGGGGTGTTCTAATTCCCCTTGCTGCCGATCGTGATCATGTTGTTGCATTTCTCTTATTTTCCTGTTCTATGCGAATCCCCCGCCAAACTCGCAGGTATACATTTTTTCCGCGTAACCAACAAGCAATCATCCGGTTTTACGCAGTTCAATTGGAGTCAGCGACATCATCGTCAAGATCGTCCCGCGCGCAACTTTCACGCTCTGACGGCCACTGTATAATAGAACATTCTTGTTTCGAACGGAGCATGTGTGGGTGAGGTTCTTCCTGTGGCCAGCGATTCGGTGTTGACGGCCGGTGCTCACGCATCGTGTAGCCCTTGAGTGGGAATGAGATGGGAATTCGGTTTGCCTGTCCAAATGGACACCGCCTAAACGTTAAATCTTACCTTGCCGGCAAAAGAGGAATCTGCCCGGATTGCGGTATCCGGTTTGATATTCCATTGGCGTCTTGGCCCGATTTTGAAAATGGCGACAAGAGTCCGAACACTTTCACGGAGGTTCAGACCAACAATCCGGCACCGCCAGGTGGATACACCAGTCCAGCTCTGCCCGAGCGTACGCTTTCCGCGTCAGCCGCGCGTCAGACACATGAATCGACGGCCCGTGACAAGACGGCCAATCAACCGCCAACACTTCAAACGCCGCCCACGGAAATGCCCGTTGATTTGCCGCCTGCTGAACCGTTTGATGCGAAGCTTCCCACCAGCCTGCCCACCAAACCCAAAGCTGCCGCAACTACGGACGGCGCGGATTCCTTAACGGGCGATCAACTGTGGTTTGTGCAGACGACGGACGGTAATCGATATGGCCCGGTTGACGATCAGACGATGCATGAGTGGATTGCCGAAGGCCGTGTAGCGCCCGACAACTTGGTGCATCAACGCGGATGGCCGACTTGGAAAACGGCGGCCGCCATCTTTGGGGAGCTTCGTCAGGAGGACACCAACGAAGTGGCGCCCGATTTGGTCGTCGATACGTCTCCGCGTGCCCTTCGTTCGCGTGGTCGTCAAAAAGCAAAACCTCGTTTGGTTGCACTCATCGCCACTTTAGGGATTGCCAGTGTCGTCCTACTCGGCGTGCTGATCTACGTGATCAATCGCTCTTGAGCAGCGAACGCCGCAGCGATACGTTCAGGCTCCTCGCCGCCTGATGGCCACCCTTGCCGCTGCGAAATGCAACGACAGCATGGTATAGCAGGCGTGACAACCGAATTGGGCTTGAGAACGGATCTCGCGCCCACTAGCCTAAACGCAGCTCGGCTGCACAATAACGTGCATTCGCTTTTGTGTCCTCGCAGCCCAGGAGTCCGATATGAATCGACGATCGTTGTTTGTTTTCTGGTTTGTCTTGGCCGGATACTGCGTGCTAGATGTGGCTTCCGGAGATGAGGAATCTGGCGAAGTTCGCATTGTCTTAGCCGACGGTGCATTCGGCCTGAAAGCCCCTGCGGCTTGGAAAATGAAAAAACCGCGTACGCGAATCGTCGCCTATGAATTTGGTCTGCCGGCCGCGAAAGGCGATTCTGTGGACGGGCGACTCACCATCATGGCAG
>CBDUAB010000416.1:0-4701 GCA_965365045.1 uncultured Planctomycetales bacterium | reverse complement strand
ACCTGATTCACCCGCAGCACAAGGCTGCGGGGGTCTAAGTCAAACAGTCGAATTAATTGCCCGTCTATTGTAATACGGTTGATCACTCAAGTCAGGCAGTGCTGCTTGACGATCGTCTCTCCCTCCCATCCAATGAACTCGCTGTTCATTCAGGCATTGCGTCGTATAGCGGCTTGTGTGCTTAGGATGACACAGAGTGACGCTGGACTATTGGTTCCTTCCCGCGATCTGGTCACGGCGCAACTTCCAAACAATCTTGCTCCGCAGTCCAGCGTCCTCAAATTGCATGTTGAGTTCGATCTTTTCCACGGACTGCATCAATCCAAATGGACGTTCCGGATCGTAACTTGGCTGTCGCTGTCGCAGCGCTGAACCGTATTGTGAGCTGGCCAAGTGAAGATCCTCCCATATCCACTCGCCCGACTGTGGATGAAGCGGATGGAAACCAAACAGTCGTTGGTGTTGCTCGCCAGCCGAGTTCACATCGGCGACACCGCTGAGGACCAGTGGATACAGCCGGCCGAGCCCGCGAATAACTGACCGGCGCTCTTGGTCAGCCGCGCTGGCAAACAGTCCGGGCAACTGCAGGCGGCAGGCAGCGGGTGATACCGTCACCCCGGCGCTGTGCAGTGGAGCCGTTGTCGTGCGTACGATGCGGTCGTTGTTTGACCAAGGAATGTTACGGATCACCAAGTACTTGTCGGTCACTTCCAGACCAAATCGTAATTTAACAACGCCGAGAACGTCCAAGGTCCAGACCCAAGCATCGCGATTGTCGATCTGGTAAAAGGAAACGCTGAAATCTCGATCGTTGTTGCGCGGGAGGCGGCCACTGGCGGAGTGACGTAAGAAACGCGCCGTGCGTTCCGGGTCGCGCGTTTCAACCATGATCGTGCAAGGTCGTGTCAGCAATGATAACGCGATCGGTGCCATGATCATGCCGTTGTTACGGCCGGCACGCAGGGTGTTTGAGCCAAAGGCCCCCATCAAATCGCCGCTTCCCAAAGCGATCACGGGATCGGCGTCGAAAACCGCTAAATGCAGACCGGGTCCCAAATCATCCAGTAACGCCGGGCTCGCGCCAGAGTACCGCTGGAAGAAAAAGGAAAAGTCTTTGGCCGCCTGTTGCCAAGCTTCATCGCGCAGATTTGCTGAAAACTGCAAAATCGGAGGCGGCTGTAACTGAGGCACTTCTAGCGATTGACCGTCTTCGCGGCTCATGAGCATCGTGCGGAGATTGTTGTAGATCGAACTGTCAATCAGCGGCAGAATAAAAGTTTCCAGTTCCAGTGAGCCGGTGGCCGTGTCGTTCAACCGGACGGCAATCGGGTCGAAGAACTGTCGCCAATATTGCGAATAGCGGTCGACATACTGCTCGTATGCTTCCGCCTCCGCCGGAGTAACTCGCTCGACTGGGACCTCCTGTAACGTGCGGAGCCGATCCAGCGAGCCGTACGATGCGGATTGCGCGATTCCGTCATCGTCGATGAAATAGTCATCCACGGGAAAATTCTTCGGCAGATAGCCGGCCCCTGACAGAGACGCCATCGAATCCGCTTGCTCGACTCCGTCCAAACGGGCATGAATTGATTGGGCAGTTAGGTGCTCCAGCACCGAACGTGCTTTTAAACGGCGAATTTGCGCAAGCTTCACTTGCGGCCCAACCACCCGCCGCACGAACGGGTCCGAGAAATAAGCGTACAGCCGTGTGCGCTGCTGAATCGGCAACTGCGTCAACATGTAGCGGAATTCGTCGCTCTGTCCGAGGCTTCCTTCACCGCCGTGGTCCATCAAGTCCAAGACCTGTTGCAGCTCACCCTGATGCGAACTGATACATAGTGTGTCGCCGCGCAGCGCCCAATAGGCTTGTCCGCCGTCGGTGTTGAGTGTGACAATCTGCTGTTCGGCGAGCCCTCGAATTCCCAATAGTCCCAACAATCCGTTGAGAAGTTGCGGTTGAGCTAACCTTACTGTTACCGTGATATCCGTTCCATCGATGAATAGCAGATCCGGCATGATCAAGCTCATATCTCGGATCATTCCAGCGCGAATGGCCGATTCGAGGAACTGGCGACTAACCCCGAGGCGTTCGAAATATTTCTCCCGCAGTCCATAATCGAGACGATTTGCCGTAAAGCCCGCGCCTGCCGCGGCCAGAAAGTCACCGCCGGCTTCCAAAAACGGCAAGACAGCAGCGGGTTGGGCGACGTAGACGAAGAAGCGGTCGTGCGGCGCGAAGTTCGCCAATTCAAGATTGCCGCCGGGGTCTCCGCCGAGCATTTCCTGGAAGGGGTGCGCTTTGACTTCCACGCCTTTCAATTCCGAAACATCAACCGTGTCCTGTCCGTCTTTTTTGGCAATGTTCAAATTCTGCAGTTGCAGCGTCTCTTCGATAGCGGCGCGGCCGCCAAGTATCGAAAACATGGTCAGATTGTCACCGGGCCGTGCCCTCTGGCGCTCACTGCGATTCGATTCCGATGCGAGCCAACTGCGCAATATGGGCGCGGGGCCCGTGTGCAGATAGGGTTGCCATGTGTAGCTGCGGGCGGCGCGGAGCGTTTTGGCAACCGATGCGTCCACCGGTGCTTCAGCTGGATCCCAACGTTGCGTCGTTTCGTCACCACTGATCGAATTAAAAAAGGTGACGTCAAACGCCTGCGTCGCTGCGTGATCACGGACGGCGACCACCGTGTAGGGTAGAGTTGGCGCCAGTTTTCCGATGTCTTCGATCGGTTTGTTCAGAATGGGGCGGATCACGAGTTTGTCGCGCCGCACAAGTTCTTCGTCGATTGGCTCGCGGAGGGTCGTGCCGTCGGTATACAGCACCCAGTGTTTACCATCATTGACATAGGGTCGTAGCTCAACCGCGAGTACCTGGCGTTTGTTCCGGTCGACGCGCCGACTATCACGGTCCGCAAAAACAAACTTACCTTTGATCAGCGCGACCAGCGGCCCTGTGGGTTGCTGTACGTCCACTGAGTCTAACCATTCGCGTGGCAGATCATGTACGCGGTTTAGTACGTGCCGGTATTCTTCTTTGTCGAAGTCATCGAAAGACGTCGGGCTGTCGCCGTCGTGACTACGCGCGAAATCACGGCAAGCCGAATACACCGAGCTCACTTTCCAGCGCGCTTGATCGATGCGCTTTTCCTGCAAGGCCGCTGCCATGCGGCGCCCCATTTGCTTGCGTTCGGCTTCCTTGGGGGGAATCAGGTACAACTGAGTGACGGCTTTCTCTTCTGATTCAACTTTGGCTGCCGTGGCCGCGGAACGCACGTGCCACAAACCTTCAGAAGGCAGGCGTACCGTGCCTCGCAAGGCAACGTATGTCGAATGCGGCAGATGATAGGCGGCGGTCTCCGTCACGTCGGCACGGGCGCAGGTGGCTAATAGCATAACGGCCAATGCGGGCAGTAGAATTTGTAGGCGTTTCATAGTGCGTCTTTCTTACAGCATTGCGTTTGTCAATAGGCGCAGCATGTCGTCCGCGCATGCCATGTGTCAACCTTTCGGGGTTTACCCACAGCTACGAGTAGCGGCTCCTCAAAACGGACCTATGGTAATACGCGTGAAACGGGTTCTGCCTGGGCGCGCCAATTTCAAAAAATCTCGGCAAAGTGAGAAGAAGTGGTACGAACCGTCGTTTAATTGCACGCCGAAACTGACTGTTGGAACAAGCTGTCCAGTGTGTCATTCTGAGGGAGCCTCAGCGACCGAAGAATCTGCCAACGAGTCAGAATCACAAGGACGGTACAACTCGCACAACGCGTCAAAACCCGAGGTGTGGCACTTTCGTTGTGGTACTTCACTGGAAGATCCTTCAGTCGCTGAGGCTCCTTCAGGATGACATTCGCGCCTATAACACACTTCGGTCTGCAAGACTTGAACGGTATTGCGGTTAAACAATCAAAACTGCGGTTCAACTTAAGGTCAACCTTCATGTTCTAACGTCCGCTTTAAACAAAGCCTACAGTTGCCAGCCATCGCGATAGTCCCGACGGATGAACCGATCCACCTCGGGAACTCCTGTCGCCTTCATGTTGGGGCCATCCCAAGCCAGTTTCTGACCGGCGCGGACCGCCAGATTCCCGAGCAAGACAACTTCCGTAAATGGTCCCGACACGGAGAAGTTCGATAGCGCGGCCGGACCACCTTTGCAGGCCGCTATCCATTCGGCATCTTCGTTCTTGACGCGCGGAATTGTTCTCTCGGGCGGTTCGAAGTTTTCGAGGATGGACGCTGGCTCGATGATCCAGTTCGTGCTACTTCGGCTAAAGAACATCTTTCCCTTGTCGCCGATCAGAACGCAGTCCAGTCTCTTGAGTTGCTCCGGCGTCTTGTCTCCGACGATATCGGCCGGCGGAAACTTGTTTCCGTCGTACCAGATGAATTTCACGGCCGGCATTGCGCCGCGCACTGGGAATTCGTAAGTGATTATCGACCACTCCGGTGGTGACTCGGAGGTACCGCCATGTGACTCGGCTGCGACCGACGTCGGGTGGCCGAGGTCGAGTGACCAGTAAGCCATATCCATCATATGACAAGCCATATCGCCGAGCGCGCCGGTGCCGAAATCCCACCAGCCGCGCCAGTTGAATGGAAGGTAGCTCGAATGGTACTCACGATAGGGAGCCGGACCTAGCCAGAGGTCCCAATTCAGACCGGACGGGATCGCGTGCACCTCCGCGGGCCGAGTCAGCC
>CBDUAB010000415.1:0-4702 GCA_965365045.1 uncultured Planctomycetales bacterium | reverse complement strand
TTCTCGATCCGAAAACGTGCAATTATCTAGCAGCCGTGGTTCGAGTGGATCGTCATAAAAAGGCAAAACGTACAAGCGGCGACAAAGTGGGTGGCAACAACCGGGCGGCCGTCGGACTGGCCTGGATCGAATTGTCTACTGGTCGCTTTTTTGCCATGACCACGGATTCGGTTCGCATCGGGGACGAAGTTAACCGCGTAGCGCCCGCCGAAATCTTGACCGATGAAAACGAAGAATCGTTCTCCGGTGATTTTCCGGAACAAGTGCTTGTTACAAAACGGCCACCTTGGGCGTTTTCCGAGGACACCGCGCGAGAAACGTTGGCCAAACAATTCGGTACCGCGACGCTTGAAGGTTTTGGATTTGGTTTTGAGTCTGGCTCTGACTCTGGCGCCGCGGACGGACCGGCAATCCGTGCCGCCGGTGCGATCTTGGATTATTTGAAAGAGACTCAGAAGGCGTCGCTTGAACACATAGAGTGTCTGTTGCCTTATCAAACCGGGTCGCGGCTCGAAATCGATCACGCGACGCGCCGTAGTTTGGAACTTAGCCGCACCATGCGCGAAGGAGCTCGCGAAGGATCACTGTTGGCCGTGATTGATCGGACCGTTACCGCCATGGGTTCCCGGTTGTTGTCCGAGTGGCTGTCGAGTCCACTAACCGAAATTGAAGCGATCAATGCACGATTGGATGCAGTTGCTGAGTTGGTGGGCGATGCGGGATTGTGCACGGATGTTCGTACGGAATTGCGTGGCATTTACGATTTACAAAGATTATTGACGCGTATCACGACCGGGCGTGCCAGCCCGCGTGACTTGAGTTTTATTGGACAGACGCTGCAGCGATTGCCAAAGCTCAAAGCACGGTTGGCCGCGCGAAAAAGCGGGCTGTTGTCACAATTGGAAACTGCTATCGACCTTTGCCCCGACGTTCGTACGCAGCTCGAAGCCGCTTTGGTCGATGAATGCCCGTTGACGTCGCGCGAAGGTGGCATCATCCGGCCAGGTTTCAACCAGCGGCTTGACGAGTTGCGTAAGTTGGCAACCGGTGGCAAACAATGGATCGCGCAATACCAAGCGACGGAAGCCAAACGTGCGAACATTCCGAGCATGAAGGTCGGCTTTAATAAGGTATTTGGCTACTACATCGAAATTACGAACGCCCACCGCGAAAAGGTCCCGGACAACTACATTCGCAAACAAACGCTCAAGAATGCTGAGCGCTATATTACGCCAGAACTTAAGGAGTACGAAGAAAAAGTCCTTTCCGCTGACGACCAAGCCAAAGAGCTGGAGTATGAACTGTTCTCACAACTGCGCGAAATGGTTCAGGACGCCGCGGGACGTCTGCGCGCCACAGCCGATGTTTTGGCACAGATCGATGTACTGGTCGCGTTAGCCGAGTTGGCTCGTCATCAGTATTACTGCCGACCGACAATCTCCGCGGACAATGTGTTCGACATCAAAGATGGTCGTCATCCCGTACTGGACGTGATTGAACCGCAAGGCACATTCGTTCCCAACGACACCTTTGCCGGCGGCGAAACGGGATGCTTGCTGTTGATCACCGGTCCGAACATGGCGGGCAAGAGCACGTACATTCGACAGGTCGCTCTGATCACGTTGCTGGCACAGATGGGCAGCTTCGTTCCAGCGGCTGCTGCCACAATTGGCGTGGCCGATCGAATTTTTGCCCGTGTTGGCGCCAGCGATGAGCTCGCTCGTGGACAAAGTACCTTTATGGTCGAAATGACCGAAACCGCCCGCATTCTGAATACGGCGACCGACCGAAGCCTAGTGATTCTCGATGAGATTGGCCGTGGTACGAGCACTTACGACGGCGTCTCACTCGCCTGGGCGATCGTCGAGTACATTCACGATCGGTTAGGCTGTCGCACGCTTTTTGCCACGCATTACCATGAATTGACGGACTTGGCGGAAACATTGTCCGGGATGGTAAATCTGAACGTCGACGTCAAAGAATGGAATGACAAGATCGTTTTTCTTCACAAGATCGTGCCGGGTGCCGCCGACAAGAGCTACGGAATTCACGTCGCCCAATTGGCAGGTGTCCCCACGGAAGTTAACAATCGTGCTCGCGAAATCTTGACACAACTCGAGTCACAACATGTAGACGGAGGACACGCCCGACCGGTAGTGAAGCCGTCGTCCGCATCACGTGGTGAATTCCAGTTGACATTGTTTGGGTTCGAAGAACACCCGCTACTGGACGAACTACGTCAGTTGGACATTGACAACATGCCGCCCATCGATGCGCTGGCACTCATCAAGACTTGGCAAGAACAATTGCAGGGCGAAATGGCGCAAAAGCCGCGCTGAAAGAATTGTCACAGCTTGCCGGTGTAGGCCGGAACAAGGGCGCATTCGGAGCACCAACTTTACCAATTTTCCACGCCCGCTGTTCCGGCATGTGCAGCGAGTAGATACCGACTTCGCGATTCTGCCGGAACAGCGCTCGTGCAGCACCTCGTAGAATGGAAAGCGGGTCGCTCGCTTGTTTCCGGCCTACGTGAGAACTGGGGTCGAATCCCGCTCACAGCGCGACGGTCACCGTTTTGTTCTCCGTATAGGCGTCCAAACCGTGAATGCCCAGCTCACGACCAATGCCGGACATCTTGAAGCCGCCGAAAGGTGCCGCGGCATCGAAAACGTCGTAGCAGTTCACCCAGACTGTTCCGGCACGTAGTTTCGCCGCCATGTGGTGCGCTTTCTGGATGTCTTTGGTCCATACAGCCGCGGCCAATCCGTAGAACGTGTTGTTCCCGCGCTGGATCACTTCATCGACATCCTCGAATGTCAGTACGGACATCACCGGACCGAAGATCTCGTCCGTAGCGATCTCCATGTCGTCGGTCACGTTATCGAAAACCGTGGGCTGCACGTAATAGCCCTTATCGCCAAAGCGGTCGCCACCGGTAACACACTCGGCACCGCTCCGTTTGCCCTTGTCGATGTAGCTCATGATCTTGTCGAATTGTGCTTTGTCGACCTGTGGACCTTGCTGCGTACTGGGGTCCAAAGGATCGCCAAGCCGCCGATCGACATTGATCTGGCTGATGCGATCGACGAACTGATCATGGATCTTTTTCTCCACGAACACGCGGCTGCCGGCACAACAGCATTGGCCTTGGTTAAAGAAGAGGCCAAAATGCGTGCCCTGGATGGCTGCTTCAACATCTGAGTCGGCAAACACGATGTTGGGACTCTTGCCGCCCAGCTCGAACGTGAGCCGCTTCAGCGTCGGCGCCGCATCCTGCATGATGATCTGCGCCGTCTTGTATTCGCCGGTAAAGGCCACCTTGTCGACGTCCGGATGTTTGACGATCGCGGCACCGGCCGTGGGTCCGTAGCCGGGAATCACGTTGATGACACCGTCGGGAATGCCGGCTTGTTTCGCCAATTCCGCCATGCGGAGGCAAGTCAGCGGAGTCTGCTCCGCGGGCTTCATCACGATCGTACAGCCGGCGGCCAAAGCAGGACCCCATTTCCAGGATGCCATCAGAATTGGAAAGTTCCAAGGAATGATTTGCCCGACCACACCGACCGGCTCACGGCGCGTGTAACAGAAATAGTTGCCACGAATTGGAATCGTGTCACCTTGGATTTTGTCCGCCAAGCCCGCGTAGTAACGCAGGCAGTCGATGGATAGCGGCAAATCCGCGGCACGCGCATCGCAAATTGGTTTGCCATTGTCGAGCGATTCCAGTGCGGCAAGATAGTTGGCCTCGCCTTCCATCAAGTCGGCCAGCTTGTGCATCAGCGCGCCGCGATCCCGTGCGTCCATACGTGACCACTTGCTGTCATCGAAGGCCGCTCGCGCCGCATGGACAGCTCGGTCAACATCGGCCATGTCACCTTCGGCCACTTCGCAGATCACTTCCTCGGTCGCTGGGTTGACGGTATCAAACGTTTTGCCGCTAGCCGAGTCGACCCATCGGCCATTGATAAAGCATTGGGTCTGTTTGATTTCCGGAGCCGCTACCGGTTTGGTTACCGTTGCCATGGTCGTTCTCCTTAGTTGAATTGGGTTTCGTTGTCGCGATGTTCGCGCATTTTTCTGGAATTGTAACGCCGCGTACGTGCGGCATCACGCCTCGATTAGATCATTACTCGTACTGAAAAAGGCTATTGTTGAAATGGTTGATCCGCTAATTCTACAATGTCAATGAGAGTCCGACTATGCGGCGATTCCATGGTATGTGTTCGTGCACCCCAAAGCCGGCGTCTCCGGCTGGGCGTTAAACGACGACGCCACAACGCTGATGGAAAGTGGCTTCACCCCTTGTCATATTCTTGTTACCAATATTCCTGCCCGATACCGTAGTTTGGCAGGAATATTGGTAGCAGGAATATTTCAGCGCATTTGGTTGCGGTTCCAGCGATCTCGGCGGTCAACAAATGGCCGGCAACACGCAGCGAGTCGTCCACTTTGTGCGCAGCGAGGCATACATCGGCGCCATGGCGAGCAACATGAGCGTGAGCGACGACGGTTCTGGGAAGTTGGCAGCTCTGGCCGTGTGGATCGCTGTCCCTATGCCGTCGTCGTGGATGACGAAGGCGATGGGCCAGAAATCATTGGTCTCATCCAAAGTATTCAGATGATGATTGACGCCATCGATAATTAGCGAGCCGGTTGGTTCGTGTTGCCAACCCTGGTTCATGACACTGACGGTTGCTTCGCC
>CBDUAB010000414.1:0-4706 GCA_965365045.1 uncultured Planctomycetales bacterium | reverse complement strand
CTCTTTGTGGCTCTGCAGCACTTCCTCCCGCTCTGCCTTCTTGTTGTCGCAGAACACCTCGGGGCTGGTTTTTCCAACCGCGGCATCCCACGAAACACGATAACCATGGGTGTAGCCAACGATTATGTCCGGCGCGGCTTCGGTATACGGACCTTGATAGACATTCTCCCGCGGCATCGCTTCATGCACGGCTATCGAATCGGACTGAGGATCGCGAATGCCAGTTAGCTTCGCCGCAATCTCTTTGACCAATTGCCGTTTCTCCGCCCCCGGTTTCACAATGCCTTGTGCCTCACGGCCGTCTTCGTTAATAAAGATTCCCGCCAAGCCAATCGCATAGGCCCGAGTTTGACTCCAGTTGACTTCGTTCAGGTAGATCTTGTTTGACGAGAGGGCTCCTTCATTCAGTTTCAGATACCCATGGCTCATCAACCACGCGTTCAAATCAACTCCACGCTGGAACGACGTGAACCCGTGATCGCTCATCACAATCAGCGTCGTATCTTTGCCGACCTCGGCCATCGTGCGTCCGACAAGATCGTCCATCCGCACGTACATATCACGGATCGAATCAGCGTGACCGTTTTTTTCTTGCCCGCGCAATGCCGGATGATTCTCTTCCAAGAAACGCCAGAACATATGCTGAATCCGGTCGGGGCCGTCAAAGACGCAAACAACCATCCCGCTGCGAACCTTCTTCAGGGAGTCAAAAAACATCGTCTCGCGTTCTTCGTGAATGTCGTAAGCCTGCTGCAGGAAAGCATCTTCGTTCATCAGGCCCTCGGACAGCGACCAGGTGTCCTCGGCCAGACCGAGTGTCGCGAACGCTTCGTGTTGCCGAGCCAGATAGCTCGAGTAAACCGTTGGGTGCGAAATCGGCATCACCGGCTTGTCGGGATCGATTTGAATGCTGCTGCAGTACATCTCGAAGCTGTCATCGAGCTGTTTTAAGTAGAACTTGCAAATGCCACGTACTTTGAAACCAGGTGCCGCGGAGAAGGCGACCTTGACCCACGGCGTGAACTGGCCAATCGGCAAGGCGACCGATTCACGACCGATTTTCATGGTCGCGGGCTTCTTGCCTTTGCCCGGTGAAATCACGAAAGGAATCCGAAGCTCCGGCTGTTCGACTAGCAACGAGTTGGCTGGCCCTTTTAAGTAGGAGTGAATCTTTTTTCCGATACGCTGGACGATGATTCGTTGTCCACCGGCGTCGCTGTCGTGCGTCGCGCCTGCTTCGCCTTGTTCGGCGTAATACGAGAACGTTCCTTGTGTTCCCAGCAAATCGGGGACGCACATCGCGGCCAACTGCACACCTGAAAACTTGTCCGGCGGAAAGGTAATCGGCACGCGCAGCACAGCGCTGAAAATCCGTGATTCGCCCAGCACCGTCCAAAACGGCTTGCTCTTGCGCAGGCTCGTGATTTCAGGCTTGGAAAGCGGAATCACGAATTTGCCGAGCTTCAATACTCGTTTGGGTTGCCTAATGCGTACCGATGACATCGTTGGTTGGTAGCTTTTAGGGTCGCGCGATATGAAGTCAAAGATATTATGTTTGCCCGGATTGCTGCCGGTGGCAAAGCTGGACCATGCGACCGGCGACAACGGTGGACAGGTCGTCCCCAACCGTTGATAGCCGCCCTGCTCCTTCAGTTTGGCTAGGTTCGGCAGCAGACCTTCATTCAGGTACTTTTCGGTCAGCGTTGGTTCCAGACCGTCGAGTCCAACGATGACCACGCGTTTAGTCCGAGCCTTTAGTCGGGCTCGGTTTCCACGAATCGCATAAAAAATGCGGCGAATTGGCCAAGTGAACATCACCAGCATCGCCGAGAGAATCGCACCCAAAACGGCCAAGAACGACCCAACAAGCGCAATACCGGCGCCCGGACCGATGTATGCAACGGGCAACGTGTCGTGCAGTAGTGGTAGGAGGTCAGCCAGCATTGAACTGTATCGGATACTTCTTGTGTCTGTTGAGCCTACTGCCGTCGGAGCGATGGGTCGACGGCTGCAACCATTGCTTCAACATCCAACTCTCCCGAAAGAAACTTGTTCATCCGCTCGATCTGTGATCGTGTGTATTCAATGACGGCACCATACCAGACTTCGATGAATTCGAAGCACGACTGACGACCCATATAATCTTTGACTTTTTCCAGTTGACGCTCGTAAACTTTGGCGAGCTTTTCGGGTTCGAGGTTTGCACCCTCATGGCCAAGACGATCCAGCATCGCCGCTTGCGACTTCACCACGATTTCAGTCTTTCGTCGCATCATGATCACACGATACGGTCGATCGTTGGGCAAGTCGGACAACAACGCGTGGACTATTTTTACGACTTTGCCTTCCGATCCGTCCAGCCACGATGGATCTTGCTTGGTTCGTTTGACTGCTTCGAGCTCGTAGTAGCCCAGCGGGTTATCTTCGTCGGCAACGCGGAATCCGTCCGATAAGACTGACAGGCCGCCGGCAGCAAGCATCTGCATCATCATCGAAGTGCCGGACCGAGGTAGCCCGGAAACGACAACCGTTGGTGTTCGCGACGCCCATTGGCCGCCAAACGGTAAGACATTTGGCACGTTAGGTTCCTATTGATCTGCATTGAACGTAGCCACTAAAACAGAGCGTGCCGGGGCCAACAAAGTCCTAATTTTTCGAACCTGTTGTTGCCGCGGGCTCGGCGTCGGTTGCTTCCACTTTGGCTGCTTCCACTTCGACTTTTTCATCAGGCTCCGCGGCTTCCTTCGTTTCCTCGGAAGCGTCTGGCGATGCCACTTCGCTTTCTCCTTCTTCCTGCGGTTGGTTCGCCTCTGGCTCCGTTGCTGCTTGCTCGGCCGCTTCCGCCTTCAACTTCGTAACAGCTTCTTCGACTAAGGTTGAGAACGGAACGGGTTGCTCGGCGAGGGGGGCGAGCGTCCGGCCCGCAAGTCCCGCGTAGTCCGACCTGTACTTGGTCGCGCGGAACAGTGCGGTATTGTCCACAAACGACTTTTTGCGTTCATCTTCTGCTTCTACTATCTCGCGAGCCTCTTTCTCGACCTCATTCGGCCGACCTTCCATATCCAATTCGCCGCCAAGCGTGTTGACATGTTCCCACAATGTGTTGCCATCGGAATTCACTTCAAAGAAACGCCCGGTTGCTCCCTCGCAGATAAACGTGTTGCCGTTGGGCAATCGCGTCGCGCCGGAAATGAAGTGTGAGTAAAAATCTTTCTTGTTCTCCGCCGTATATTCCCAAGCAAATTCGTAAGGACCAAATCGTCCTTCGTCATCCAGGATGTATTCGCCATCTTCGTCCATCGGTGTTTCAATCTCGATGATGGAGCTGTATTCACGTCCCTGGCCGTTGTTGAAAGCGGTGATGTGGCCAGCGCCCGGAGCTCCCTGTGAAATCCAGCGTACGTCGTGCTGGTCAAACAGTATCTTGTCTTCGGTCGTCCCAGACTTGTACGACCACGGGTTTCCCCAGCGATATAGAAGGTCACCACCTTTATCGCTCTTGCCGCCGCGGTGACTGGCGGCTTCTTCGGTAGTGGTTGAATGATCGATGATCCAGACTTCGCTGAAGGTCTTGGCGCTCAATGCGATCTGATCAAGTTCCGGGTTGTAGTTAATCGCGTTTGTGTGCAACCAGTCGGCCCCGCCGCGACGGTTGTCGTCGCCATCGTCATCGTCACCTCCACCCGTGTATCCAACCGAGCGCAGTTTGCGAAGTTCTTCGGGCGTCGCAGGCGGCGTTGATCCTGTGTTATTCAAGTCGATCAACTCGGGATGTTCGTAGATCACGCCATAGTTCGGCTTTTCGCGATCGAAGTCTTGCACCAGGTGGTCCCACATATGCCACTCCCAAACGATCTTTCCACCTGTCGGGCCATCGGGTTGAACTTCGATCACATGACCTGGCCACAGACAATCGTCCTTAAGCAATTCTGGATCGCGTCCTTGCGCGACAGCTTCGTCTTTGCTCTTGCGTTCCCATGCGATCATCAGCAAGTTGCCGTTTGGCATCGCCGCGATATCGTGGTGAAAACAATGATCCTCGTTGGCATAGCGATAGCTCCAAATTAGCTCACCGTCCCAGCCATATCGCTCAACCATCAAACCGATGCCGCCTCCGTGAAAGTGACTAAATTCCGGATCGCGTGCACCGCGAAGCAAGTCCCCATTCTCCATCAGGTAAGCCGTGCCTGTCGGTGGATGATCGCTTTTCCAACAGTGGACAATTTCCTTGTCCGCGTTCAGTAAGTAGGTCTCCGTCGATCGCAGCGGCGAGATCAATACATAGCCTTCCATCGGCTCGGTGGCTGGGCCGGTTCGGATCCCAGGGACATCTTCCTCCGCAGCAGATCGAGGCTCGTCGTTGACGGTTACTTTTTTTGCACTAGGTGCGGCGGACGTCGTCGGCGTACTCGAGTTGCAACCCACGAAAGCAGCAGCTGCAACCAAGAAGGCTGCCGCAAAGAACAGACGTTTCATGCTTGGTGCTCCGGTTATAGTGAGACTGACGATCGGCTTGCGCGAGATTTAACTACGGCCAGATCGTTAAACAAGAGCGGCGGGAGTCGTAGTCGAACTCATTTTGGAACTAACAACGTACCGAACCGCAAGCTGTCCAGCTAGTGCTTCTGTCGCGACGCACGTATTGCGTAGGCTCTAGCGTTCTGACGCACCAATGCTGTAAAGATGCTCCGATGTGCGAATGTAGA
>CBDUAB010000413.1:0-4711 GCA_965365045.1 uncultured Planctomycetales bacterium | reverse complement strand
CTCGACAATGAAATACTCGACAATGAAATCACGGAACAGATCGCCAAGGTTTGGCAAGGTGCCGATCAGAGTATCGGCGCCGATCTTTTGCAAAGGGTCGCCCAGACCATTGGGCTGGCCGATGTCGAAGCGGCTGCCCTGATCGGCGTCTGCCAGGCGCCTCGGTCTGCCATATCGGCGCCCGACTGTGCGTTACTCACCGATGAGGCGACACCCAGTGTGGTACGTGACAACCTGCGTTTGATCTTGGGCGCCTGGCTGGCGGACCATCAGCTTTACAACGAAGCTTTGCAGCAACTTGGAGACCTCACGGTCGAAAACGTGGCCGATCCGGGCAGGCTGCTGTTTTATCAGGGCGCGGTGCATTTTCGTCTGCGTGACCGGGAGGCGGGTTTGGTCGCGCTGCATAAACTGCTGGAACAATCTGAAGCGATTCCACGGCGATTTGCCACGATTGCCCGCCTCATGGAAGCTGATCTCATGTCACTCAAGACGGACTCGCTGGATGAAGTGGCGCGCATCATGGACAGCATTCATGTGCGGCTGGGGCATGGTCGAGCTGGTAAACGTGTTCGTCAGGAAGAAGACGACGTGGTATCAAAACTCGACAAAATGATCGAGCAGCTAGAAGAGCAGCGTCAACAACAGCAGATGAAACAAAGTAAAGATGGTAAGGGTGGGAAGCAACCCAAATCGCCGATGCAACAAAGTAAACTAGCCGAAGGAGGAGGATCGGGCGACGTCACTCCCAAGAGGTTTTCCGAAGACACGGATTGGGGGAACCTGCCGCCGAAAGACCGCGAAGAAGCGCTGCAGCAACTCGGCAACGAGTTTCCATCACATTATCGTGAGATCATCGAAGAGTACTTTCGTAATCTGGCCCGCAAGGAAGCCGAAACCCCTTAGGATTCAAGTGTCTGATGTCTATTATTCTAAGTGTCGCGGCTGTCTTTTTGGGTGCAGCGACGGTTACGCTCGAGACTATCGATGGTCAAAAGCATACCGGCGATTTGACTCAACTCGATCAACAGCAGGCCGTCATTAGAAATACCACGGATTCGGCAACAATCGCGGTGGATGAGATACTGCGTGTCGTAAACGACGACAGCCTGAATCGGTTAGTCGAACCCCGTCTGACGATCTGGCTAACGGACGGTTCTGTGTTGGCCGCCAGCCGCTTTGAATTACAAAATGACCTGGCAAAGATTGGTTTGCTGAAGGGAGTAACCGCGGAGATCGATCCGCGCCATCTGCATCGTGTCCGCCTTCGCAAACCGGGAGATCCGCATCCGCTCGACCAACCTTGGGCCGACATTTCGGCCCAGGAACACGAGGGTGATGTCATTGTGATTCTCAAGAGTGGTCAGGTCTTGGATTACTTGGAGGGTGCGATCGGCGATGTCTCCGCCGACGAAGTTCAATTCAGTTTCGATGGTGATGCGATCGCTGTGAAACGCCGCAAACTCGAAGGTTTCGTGTTCCTTACACCACGGACCGAGCAGAGGCGACCGGTGCGGGTTGTGTATTCCACGGGCAATTCTGTTTGGAACGCCGAAAACATTCGTTGGCTCGGTGACGCGGTGGACATGGAGCTCATGTGCGGCGCAAAAATTCGCTTGCCCGCGACGTCGGTTCGATCAATCGACTTTGCCGCGACGCGGATCGTGTATTTGAGTTCTTTGGAGCCCTACAAGTTGACAGTTACTCCACGGCTTACCGCTTTGCCGCTAGATGATTTAGCTCGCCGCCTAATCTATAATCCGGGCATCAATCGGAATCTGTCCGGTGGTCGCCTCAGCTTACTTACAGAGCGCCATCGACGGCAGCGTGAATACTTTGATCGCGGCCTCGCGCTGCACAGTCGCACCGAGCTGATCTATCGTTTGTCGGATGAGTTTAGCCGACTGCAAGGGATCGCTGGGATTGATCCCGACTTAGAACAGCGAGGCAGCGTGCGTTTGGTCATCGAAGGTGACGATCGTGTTTTACTTGATCAAGCGCTGGGTGCGAACGATGCGCCAATTCCGATCGATTTGGATATTGCCGGCGTGGCACGCTTGCGGATCCTCGTCGACTACGGTGATGAATTGGATGTGGCCGATCACCTCAACCTTTGTGAGATGCGGTTAATGCCCTAATTCGGATTTCGAAATTGGACACTGGCCGCGCCGCGGAATCACGCCACGCTACTTAGCGAAACTTCCAAACGATGAGCACTTCACATTTCGCAAAACTGTTTCCATTCATATCCGCCATTCTTACGTGGACGGCATTTTTGAGTCTTTGTCTCGGTGTTGTCAGTCGAGTTCTGTTTGCGGATGACGCCGATCAAGTACTCGACGAAGTGTTGAGCGCCGAGCAGGCACGCATCGAAGTTATAGATCACGTAGTGCCCGCGTGCATTGCGGTATTCGGTCCTAAGGGTGATGGTGGTGGGTCAGGTGTTGTGATTTCGCCCGACGGTTATGCGCTTACGAACTTTCACGTGGTGCAGCCGAGCGGAGATTACATGCGGTGCGGCATGTCGGACGGTGTGCTCTACGATGCGGTTGTTGTCGGCATCGATCCGACCGGTGACGTGGCACTGATTCAGTTATTAGGCCGGGATGATTTCCCCACCGCCACGTTAGGCGATAGCGACCGGCTACGGATAGGCGATTGGTGCTTTACGATTGGCAATCCATTTATTTTGGCGACCGATTTTATGCCAAGTGTGGCTTATGGGTTGGTATCCGGGACGCACCGCTATCAATATCCGGCGGGTACTCTGTTGGAGTACGCCGATTGCATTCAAACCGATGCTGCCATCAATCCCGGAAATTCGGGCGGACCGTTATTCAACGATGTGGGCGAGCTGATCGGTATCAATGGACGGGGTTCGTTCGAAAAACGTGGCCGCGTAAACGTTGGTGTTGGCTACGCGATTTCGATCAACCAAATCAAGAAGTTCATCGGTTATTTACGTAGTGGTCGTATTGTCGACCACGCGACGTTGGGGGCGACGGTCGCTAGCGGCGAAACGGGAAACGTTGTCGTGAGTAATATTCTGGAGACGTCCGATGCCTATAGACGAGGTCTGCGGTACGACGACGAGATCGTCTCGTTGGGTGGCCGGGCTATCCGCACTGCCAACGGTTTCAAAAACATGTTGGGGATCTTTCCCAAGGGATGGAAAATTCCATTGACGTATCGCCGCGATGGCCAGCGGTACGATGTCATGGTTCGCCTCGCTGGTGTTCATTCGCGCGAAGAACTCATTGCCGGCGTTCAGGGCATGTCGCAACCGGCCGAGATTCCCCAACCTGAGGGAGATGATCCAGACAGACCGCGGAAAACTCCAGAATTGCCGAAAATCCCCCGTCCAAAGCCGAAAAGGAAGACGAAGGTCGTGATGCCGCCGCAGGTAAGCGAGCGGTTTGAAAAACGTCGTGGGTTTGCCAACTACTTTTACAATCGATTGAATCGTGATCGTGTGTGGCAGTCGTTTGTCAGTCATGGCGAATTCTCTCAACTACGCGGTGAGTGGATGATACGCGGCGTCGATGCCGCGGGCGACACTTTCGAGATTGTGCTGCGCGAACGTGAAGCATTTGCGACGCTGGCGGACGGCCTTCATCGACTTGATTTCAACAAAGACATCGAAGCCCACATGCGAAACCACGTTCTGCCAGATAGTCGAATTGCATTTGGGCTGCCGCCGGCCGAAGGAACACTGCTGACGCTGTCGATGTGGCGTCGATTGCTGATTGAACGGCCCGATCGATTTGGTGAGGTTTATTACTTGGGTACGGCGCCGTTGGCAGGTGACCTTGCGGACGTGCTCGTAGCAACTCACGACGTTGTCGAAAATCATTTTTTCTTTAGTCCCAATGACGGACGCTTGTTGGCTGTGGAATCAGCAGTTGATAGCGAAAGTGATCCGTTTGAGATGACTTTGTATCAATACGCCGACGTCCAGGGACGGAAGTTACCCCATCGCTTCACCATTCGCGTGGGTGATCTGCTGGTGGGTGATTATCAAATCGAAGAATTTGTCCAAAACGAGCCAGAGCCGGAGATCGATGATTAGCGCGATCATATTACTTGTCGTTTGCGCGAGTACCGCTTTTGCGACGGGATCCGTGGCCGATATTGTCGACGGCGTACAGCCCAAGGTCGTGAAAATCCATGGTGCCGGCGGTGTGCGTGGCTTGGAGGCTTATCAAAGCGGTTTTTTGATCTCGGATAAGGGCCATGTTTTGACGGCCTGGAGCTACGTGCTCGATGCCGAGGAAGTGTCGGTGACGCTTGATGACGGCCGTCGCTTTACCGCTGAGATGGTCGGCATGGACCCACGACTCGAGATCGCGATTCTCAAAATCGATGCTACTGACTTGCCACACTTCAATTTGAACGGGGCTGTCTCATTGGCGGTTGGCGACCGTGTTCTTGCGTTTTGTAACGTCTATGGGGTGGCAACGGGCGATGAGCCGCTCAGCGTCCTACATGGTGTAGTTTCCGCCAAGTCCAACTTATCCGGGCGTCATGGCCGCTTTCGCACACCGTATTCTGGTCCCGTTTATGTCGTCGACGCGATGACGAACAATGCGGGCGCGGCAGGTGGTGTGTTGACCGATGGACAAGGCCGCATTGCCGGTGTGCTTGGAAAGGAAATCCGCGACGACGGCAGTAATGTTTGGTTGAACTATGCCATTCCAGTGGCGGAGACGAC
>CBDUAB010000412.1:0-4722 GCA_965365045.1 uncultured Planctomycetales bacterium | reverse complement strand
TCGCTTTGTCTCCGGCGATGAGCCGTGACGAAATTTGACGGATAGCTGTTGTTGCACCCAGGTCCACCATTCTCGAGATGGAAGCTGATACGGCCAAAACTTTTCGTAATGTCCGCGGTCGGCACGGTACAGTAAAGCCCGATTCAATCCCAGTTGGCTCGCGTCCGGTGAATCGATCAGGCGCGTGGAGTCGTTGGAGTTCATTTGCATCAGTACGCGCAGGTCGAGATCGTCCCAGCTCTTGCGATTGATAAACCGGGTGACTTGGCTGCACGATTCACACCAGACCAAAGTATGCACGCCGAACGGCGGACCATTTCGCAGGATGTCGGCGAACTGTTGATCCGTCCTTGTTTCTTCGCTGTCGCCAAAGCCGCCCAAGCCAAAGTCGTCTTGTTTGGGTTCCAGGTTGCGGAAGCGGCCCAAGTCCGCGACAAACAGGAAAACGGGAGGCGCGGTGTCGTCGCCGGTCTCCTGCCGAGTTTTAATGATCTCAGCAAGCTCGGTGATGAAGCGGTCCGTTTGCTTTACGCCGCCGACACGAACATCGAGGCCCAATTCCGTCACCGCGCGGTTCCATATGCTGTCCAATTCCCCATCCATATGGTTGGCATCGAGGACGTAGAATCGTGACGCGTTTGTTGCATCATCCGCGGAGACACGTGGAGAAAACGCCGCCAGGCTTATCAGGCCATTGACGAGCATGCCGCGTGCCGCTTCGTCTTGTTGACCGACGATCAACAAATTGTTTCCCGTGCGACGGTGGAACACGGCCGCGGGTGGTTCCTTGATAGCGACCGGATTGCCCAGCCAAGCGCGTGGGGCGAGTGGTGTCTCAAGCGGTGCCGGCGACTTGAGCGCCGTTTTCAAGGCAACATTGTGAATGGCGTCCGCGGGCGCGTTGCCTTCGAACACGATGGCCGCTTCGGTCTGCACTTGTCGTTGGTCGACCAATTCCCGCATCCGTTTGATATGTAGTACCCTTTCCGCATCCGTGAGCCAGACGACCTGAAAAGAATGGTTGCCATGTGACAAGCCGTTCGCGTCGTTGTAAACGGCATCGCCCGGCCGATTGAGCAAGCGGGCCACGTCGTTTTCATCGCCGAGGATCAACCGCGCATCAATTTCACTACATTGCAGTGCAATGCGAATGGCCATTTGTCCAATCGTACTGCGTGCCAATGTATACGCGCCCGACAACGACTGGGAACCGAGCAAGACATGCATGCCAAATGCCCGGCCTTGACGGATGAGCCGGTCCAAGAGCAGGGCGGCTTCGTGCGCGATCTTGTCTTCCTTGACGAACAGCTCCTGAAACTCGTCAATCACCAGCAGCAACCTCGGCATCAGCACATCCGGATTGGCTTCGCGAAAGCCCGCCACGCTCTGCACGCCGCTTTCTCGGAACAGCTCACCACGCCGTTGCAGCTCCGAGTCGAGTTTTTGCAGCACACTCAAACCAAATTCTCGTTCACTTTCGATCGCGATCACGCGTGCATGGGGAAGTTCATGTTCGGCGTACGGCTTGAATTCCACACCCTTCTTGAAGTCAACCAAGTAAAAGCGGACTTCGTCCGGTGAGTAGTAGAGGGAGAGATTCGTGATCAGGACATGAAGCAGCGTCGATTTTCCAGAACCCGTTTTGCCAGCAATCAGGACATGTTGCGAAGTACCTTTTCCGAGCCGCATTTCAAGCAGTTCCTTGGCGCCCGAACGGCCGATGGGAACGATCAGTTCGTCGCGACTGTCCAGCGTCCACAGTTCGTGTTCCTGCGGTGCCACGGCTTGGAACGGCACTTCAATACGAATGGCTTCCTTGGCTCGCTTGCCTGCGTCACGGACCAGCGATGTCATCACTCGATCATCAGGAGTCGAATCGATTCGCAGAGGAAAGCTCTCCAGTTGGTGATCATCCCAACGAAACGCCGTTTCCTGCCATTTTAGCGTGCAGGCGTGCGCTGTTATGTCGCTGAAGTCAAAATTGCGGGGCATCTTGACGTCATTGCCGACGCCGATAATTGTGTAAACACCGCACTGCGGGCCGGTCGCGACGATCTTTGCCAGCCGGTTCGCGGCTTCGTCGGAAAAGTTTATTGGGAAACCCGCGACGACGAGTAAGTGAAACGGCACAGTGACTTCGCCGGCACACTCGTTGTACTCGTGAATCGTGGCGAACTCGTTCCGCAAGTTCTTTTGAATTACGTTTTCCATGTGTTCCGTTATTTTGGCCAACCGCTGATTGATGTGCGACTGCTCCGTCCAAATCCGTTCAGAGATCAGGCGCTCGTCGAAATCTGCCAAGTGCATAAAAGCCGAGAAGTTGCGACCCAATCCGGCCGGATCGATGACCGTAAAACGTATCTTGCTCGGTGGAAAGGAGGTCAAAAACCGCAGCATGATGAGCTGCATAACGTCTGTCGCCGCTTCGCCTGCGCCTGATCCCGCGCAGACGATTAGCGCTGGTTGTTCCTTTAAGGAAAAGAAAGATGGAACGATGAAATCAGCCGGGGGCGCGCCAAGCCGCTTGTCGAACGCCACATTTTCCGCCAGGTGGGCGAACTCGACAGCAAATTCACCCAAGCGGACAGCAGGCAGGGCCTCGTTGTTGCCGGCATGCTGCCGTATTATGTCGCTGGCCCAATCGGGGAATGTCTGTTCACAAAACGTTTGCATCTGGTCAACTTCGTCAGCAAAAAGTTGATATCCGGTGGACCAGCGTTGGCGGAGGCTCGTCCACTGATTCTGGCGATCGTCGGCCAGGCTGCGCATGTCGTTTTCGAAGGCCAATTGTAATTGCGTTTTGGCCGTGACAAAGTCCTGCTCCTTCTCCTCCAGCATCGGTACATACGCTTCGCGAATCGACCGTGTGTTGTCGGTCCATTCTTCTTTGTTTGTTGTGCGCTTGCGGTCGGACCAGTTGGCAAGCTGTTTACACGCACGATCGTGATGTTCTTGGAATTGTGCGATCGTACTTTGCCAACGTTTATCCATCGCGGCAACACTGTCTTCGTTCTCGTGTTTGAGATGATTGATGGATTTCCGCGATTTCTGCCGCAACTCGGTTGAGGCAGCTTCGAGTAATGACTGCGAGTCCGCGATCAGCCGCATGATCTTTGGACCCTGTTCGAGTGCTTCATGCCGGGCTCGTCGCGAAAAGACTAGGTGAAGCGCAACAGAGCAAACCGCCGCGACCATGAATGAGGCCATTGCCCCTAGCGCTGGCCCCGCACCGAACACGAATATGGCTGAAAAACACAGGACCAGGAACAATAGAAAACACAATCCCGCGGCCCAGTGTTCGCTGAGGAATCGCGAAGCAACGGTCCGTCGTAAATGGAGTAATGCATCTTGGGATTCTTGATATCGAGTTTGGAAATGCTGCAGGTTGCCAGTCGATACTTTCGGTGTTGGCGGCGCAATAACTTCCGCTAGTTGTGCGTCATAGCCACGCAGCGTCAGAAAATCGGTTGCTTCTTCAACAAAGTCCTGCAATTGACTTCGTTGTTCTTTGAGTCCTTGTACACTTTGCTTGTGCCCCGCCAGTGCCGCTTGGTGATTTTCATCGAGTCCTCGCTGAGCTCCACGACGTTCTAACGCCCAATCCAATTTGGCTTCGGTCACGGATCGCTTGAGTTGACGCTCGGCTTGGGCGTGCTGTTTAGCGACATCCTTTTCAATCGCTTCGCGTTGTGACTCGTATTCGTGGCGCGCGTTGACCAGTTTGTCGAGGTATTCGGCTTTCAAGGCATCGTAGTCAGCTTGGAAACTCTCACTAAGTTTACTCGACTCACTTTCAAATCGCTCCCGTCTGGCGTTGGTGTTCGCGTCATAATCGGTATCGATTTTGGCTTGATCGACAAGTGTGTCGCGGACGAGTCCACGTAACTCAGCGATGAGCTGTGATTGGTGAGAGTTGGAAAGTTTCAGGGAATCCATTGGCTCATTCTCGAAATTAATTACTAGTGTCCATTTTCAAGCTCCGTGATTTATTGGTGCCACGGGTCGCGGCAATGTTTTTCGGCTTTGGCAAACAACTCAGTCAGTTCCTGGATTGCGTTAAAAGTAATGCGCAGCTCTGGAACGATCGGCTCGAGGTGCTTTTCCTGGAAATCCTTGGCCACGGAATCGTTCCAGACTTCACGTGTCTCGCGCCAGCGTTCCTCAAGGCGTTTTGTCGCCCGTTGGATGCTTGACATACTCGTCATCAAATCACACACCGCCATCGTCACGGCTCCTATCAATCTCCGCTGTCGTGCCTGGCAGAGATTTGGAATCTTCATTGGGCACAGCGGGTCCGCTGTTCCGTGGCAAGGCGCTTGTCCGCGCCACATAGTTGTCGAGTGATTGTAAAGCGGCGTCGAGGGCGGCCAGCGCACGCGGCAGATCGCCGTCGGCGAGCGCGACTAACCGGACGACACGATTGCGGAATTCGTCGGTTTCATGGCGCACCCGTAGATACCATTGTTTTGTGACACGAATCTGTTGTTCGGTAAAGTTCAAACGGGCTTTCGCTTGCTCGAATACTTTGCGCTCGTCGTCGCAGGACGATTCTTTCCCTTCTCCTTTGATGAGCAAGCAGCGGCTGAGAGCGGCTGTATGCGTATCGCCTCGCCAGTTGGTTTGCAAAGTACAATCTGGATAAAGCGCGGTAGAATTGTCTATATCGATGGCAGTTTGAGTGACACCTTTTTGCGTTTTTTACTGGTTAATAGCCAATTTATG
>CBDUAB010000411.1:0-4739 GCA_965365045.1 uncultured Planctomycetales bacterium | reverse complement strand
GTCAAAGGCGACGTCGTCCGGCAACTCGAACGGCTGTCGGATATAGGCCGATGCGTTTTGCTGGTACATGGCGGCTTCGATGTTTGTGGTGACCTGAGCCCCCAACGTCGGTTGGCCAGCCGCAAAGTGACTGGCCGCCATCGGCGCGGTCAGTGGTTTGTTGTAGATGGCAACTTCGTCGACCCGCGCGTTCACGGACAAGAACGTGCGGTCGTCACCACCAACGAATATTGGGTTCGCAGTGTTCACGGGGGCGCCCGCTGTCGGGTTGGTGCCCGCGGAGGTTGTTGTCGCGGCTTGTTGACCATCTAGAAACAAGGAGATCTGCCCCGTGGCAGCATCCCAGGTGGACACGACGTGAACGACTTCTCCCGTTTCTATCACTCGTTGGCTTTCGACTTGCGTGACCGAGTCGGCTGTCTGCAAGAACGTCTCGATCGTGTTTTCTCGGGTGATATAGACCATATGGCTGTAGTCCGAGGTGCCCTCGCCGTCGCCTACCAATGAAGCATCGGAGGACGGGTCCGTGTCGAGGGCGAACCAGAATTCGATCGTTCGTCCCGTTCCATTATCGAGTTTCTCGAATCCGTCCGTAATCATGGATGTTGCAAAGTTGGTGAGCCCGAGCTTCAGTGCTCCGTCGTTCGGATCGTTGACCAGTGAGTTTGCAGTCAAGTCCGCCGAACGGGAATAGTCGCCGTCCGCAAACGCACCAAGCGTTCCCAAATTCGTCGACGTTTGGCTGTTGTCGGGCTCCCCGAACCGCCAATAAGCGAGGGGATCGTCGCCAACAACGGCATCCTCGTAAGTGACCATCGTCGGCGTTGCGTCGAAGCCGATCGCGGTGGGACCGTTAATCCACGTCTCGCCACTGGTCCCCTCGATGTAGTCGGCAGAATTCCATGTGTTGGCCAGATTGGCATCCGTTGGGACGAAAACCGAGGCCGCGTCACCAAGGGAAATGGGCTCCAGAGAAACTCGCTCGATGACTTCGACGACAAAGTTTTCCGCACCCGGCGTTCCGCCAATTTGCTCACTCGTCGTCCAGTTTTCGACGAGATGGCTAGCGCTTTGGGATGTGGTTTTGGCGAGGCTTGCCCCCGACCCATCCGCCAAGATCGACCAATCACCTTCGTCGTCGTATTCCACTTCATTCATTCGGCGGTCGGTGTGATTGAGTAGCTGAATTCGCTCGCCACCGTTGGATAGATTGCCACCGTACGGGCCAAAGATGTCCGCCAGCCCACTCGCGGCGGTGAGCGCATCGGGATTCGCGGCAACGACGAAATACCCGCCGCCCTCGATCACGGTTCCTTCGGGAAAGGTGTATTTGATGGCATCGTCAAGTCGCCAACCTGAGATGTCGACGTTGACCGCCATTTGATTGTGTAGCTCAACCCACTCCAGCGATTCGTCCGTTCCGACGGGGTTGTACATGATCTCGCTGAAAACAACCGTGCTATCGAGAACGATGCGCGGCTCCAGCGGCTCGGTGGAAAGTCGGAAACGCCGTCGCCGACGAAAGGTCGAATGTTGATGGGCCATTGTGGTTTCTCGCCGTCGATGGACGCATTGGCTTGGGCCTGGCTTGGTAAGCCGGCCGTGCGCTAACTATTTCGGACACAGCTGTCACATGATACGAACTGCAATTCAATGTAACACCAATTGCTCGACCCGGGAGAAACCGGATTCGATTTGGTGTCAACTGGCTGCGGAGCCGGGTAGTGACCCCTTTTGAGTGACCAAACGTGTCAGTAGATGGCTCAGCCCGTTTGAATCCGAACTTTGCTCACCGTATCTCGTACATCTTTTCGCGTGGCGGCGGGCAATGCGGCCAACATCACGTGCGTTTTGATGCATTGACCAAACGTGTCACTGAAAAGGGGCCACTACCCGTTCGCGGCGGTGCCGGATTTCGGAAATCAGCCGCTGGTCGCCCACTTTCTCAGCAAGTGTCAACGCAATATGCAGTGTTTTCTGAGCATCCGACCGGCGTTGCGCTGACAGGTAAGCCTCCGCCAAAACCAGTAATCGGAGAGGGTTTTGACGGTTTTCCAGCTGGCAGGCGTGTTCCGCGAGCCGAACAGCCCGCACACTGTCACGCAGTTGCGCGTCTTTAGCGGTTGCCAGAATACGAGCTAGGTCACCTAGCGCCGGCGGAAAATCCGGTTGGCGCTGGACGATTTCCTCGAAAGATTTCACGGCTTGGAGCTCATTGCCCAGCCCCAGATACACGGTTCCAAGCATCCCCCAAGCCGCTGTGTTGTCCGGCTGAAAACGTATCGCCGACTGCAGGTGACCAATCGCCTCTTGGGCTTTTTGCGCACGCATCAAGACGTTGGCCAATGTCAGTCGGTATTTCGCATCACGTGGCTTGTGTTTCACCGCAGTCATCAAATGCCCAAGTGCCAGCTCTTGTTGGCCGACGCGCAGTTGTAGCATTCCCAATTGAAAATGGGCCTGCGGATAGTTTGGATCGTGTTTGATGGCCAGCAAGAGCTCTTGCTCCGCGTCACGCCACTCGCGATTTCGTAGAAGTGCGACGGCCAGATTCAAATGCGCGGGGGCGTACGCAGGGTCAACACGAATTGCCTCCTCGTATTGCGCGACCGCTTCAGTGATTTTGTCGTCCCGATAAAGTTCGTTGCCGACTCGCGCCAGTAGGCGAGCCAATGTTCGCGGTTGGACTCGATCACGATGCTGTTACGCATACCGGACGGCCACATCCAAATGCCCTGACTCGGCCAACGCCACGGCCAACGGTCCCAAACGCAACCTCCCCAACGGCCCGTGCCACCGACCCACAAATGGTACCGATGCCAACCGCCGTTTAGTGACATCGTGATCGAGAAGCTTGATATCGGCGACCAATTGCTCCGATGTCACCGGCCCTTTGTAGATCACGGCCAACTCTCCGCCGCGATCAAACAGAAAACTGGTCGGTACAGGCAAGGGGCGATGGCGGTCGAAGACATGGTTATGGACGACTTGCAAAACGTCCAAAGTCGCTTCGGTCGCCTCGCCAGCTTCGAAGGAGTTTTTCATTTCGTCTAGGACCTGCGCATAGGACGCGCGTGAGTTCGACTCCGGCTCAGGAACGGACAAAACGACCACCCGGAGATTTGCGGCATTGAGGTCGTTGGCGTGCCGAATATGCTCGCCCAGTTCTTGCAGGCAAGGATCGCACCAGGTCGCCCACAAATGAATCAGCGTCGGCTGCCCATTTTTTAACGAAAGCGATTGTTCGGATGGTTGTGACGAGCGGTAAGCTAATTGCGGAACCGGTATCCGCGATGCCAACACAGTTCGTCCGGTATCGCTTGCAACGCGACCGTCATGAGATACAAGCCCTTGGCTGGTAACAGCGGGCAAGGAGTGCGGAGTCGTTAAGGACGAAAGTGCTATTGGCGAGAAGTCGTCTTGTGTTAAACGGTATCGCCCTGGCTTGAGGACACCATAATCTTGTTGGTCGCCCGAAGGCCAGTGAACCACAATGTGAACGTTCTCCGCGGTAGCACCCAAGCCGAAATGGATGAGCTTGCTCGATTGACTCAAGTAGCCGTCGCCGGCTCGCACGGTGCGAATCAGTTGTTTTGGCTTGTTGTTGTTTTCGTTTGCTTTTTGTAATGTACCCACGACCCGAGCGCCAATGGCGTCGCGATTGCACTTCGTGCCCACCAGGGACAGCATCACGGACTTGCCGTGCCGCTCACTATGGTTTTGAAAGAATCGCAGTTGCGGTCCGTTCCGGTTGGCGACCCATAGGTCCCAGTCGCCATCGTGGTCCCAATCGGTGAGGCCGACCGCCCGCGCGTCATCCGGTGTGTCAAACCCGCTGCTACCGGAGACATCGGCGAAATGGGAATTGCCCAAGTTCAAAAAGCAATTGTTTCGTTCGCCGCCGCTAAAGGATTTTCCAACACGGACCCATTTGTGCAGCCGATCAGCGGCTTCGAATGCCGAGAGGGATGCCGAGGGTGCCACGTTCGTAGCAGCTCCGCCTTGCGACACGACCTGCCGCCAAAAGAAACTTCACAAGTCGTCCGTATCATCGCCGGTGATGTAGCCGTTTGCCACGAGGACGTCTTCCCAGCCATCGTTGTTGACGTCCGCTAGAAGAGAACTCCATGCCCAGCGGCCCATTTCGGCGCCGGCGGCGCGTGAGGTTTCTTGAAACGCCTTGGGAGTTTTATTCCAAAACAGTGAGTTTCCTTTCGCAAACCGACGATAGATCGACTTGGTGATCGCGTCGACATCTGGTTGAAAGCTCGGTTTGTTGGCGATGCGGTTTCCGGCGGACGAAAACATGTTTCCCACGTACAAGTCCATCCGTCCGTCTTGGTCAACGTCCGCCCAACTCACCGACATCCCCGAACCAAAATCCACGACGTTTAACGGTTCAGCCACGTCGGTGAAGCGGCCCTCATCGTTACGATAGAGACAGTTTTGGCCGTAGTCGTTGGCGACATACAAATCGAGGTCACCATCGTTGTCGTAGTCCTCCCAGGCGGCTGCCAGACTGTGACGGCGGTTGTTGGCGTCCAGGCCGACTTCCTGCGTAACGTCCCGGAAAGTCCAGCCCGAGGCGTTGGCATCATTCCGAAGCAACACGTTACGTCCGCCGTCGTTGGCATCGTGGTACACGAACTCGGTGCCGGGCGCGTCGGCGACGCGGGCGAACTCAACACATACATAAATGTCGAGATCACCGTCTTGGTCAAAATCAGCGGCCGACAAAG
>CBDUAB010000410.1:0-4739 GCA_965365045.1 uncultured Planctomycetales bacterium | reverse complement strand
CGCCTCGGCCTGTCGCGCCTGCATTCTTGCGCCCAGCAACTCAGCAAGTTGCTGGCGGCCTTCCGGAGCCGTGGCATTGCTCACAAAAGTTGCCGGGGTGACAGTGGCTGAGGAGACGCTATCGTTGGCGGGGAGCAGATCGTTTGCGGACGCCTGGTTGGCCGGAGCCGATGGTTCCAGTATGTGCGTGCCTCGGTATGGTGTCGTTTCGTCACCCGTGGCGGGTTCCAAGGCAAGCAAAAGCCCCTTTGGAAGCAGGGTTAGCTTTCCGGATTTGTTTCCCAGCGTCCTTTTTTGACTTAGTTCGTCGTTGGCTTTGACTGCGGACTGTCGCGTGTTGCTTGTAAGTGTTTCTGCCGTGAGTTTTATTACGATCGACTCCGGCCCGCCGTCGTGAGTTGCCCGCCAGTCGAGTGACTGTGACTGTGTTGTCGGGACTTGTCGCTTGGCGGACGAACCGTCAGTCCAGGTTGGTTGCGAGCGGTTCTTCCACTGCATGCCGGTGTCCGTGTCTGGTAGGGATTGGGCGCGAATCTGGGCCGAAACGCAAAGGACACCCAGGACAATGGTCAAGACGAATCGGTAACCGGAACAGACGTAAACAGGGTCTCGCTTTCCGCGGAGCGTACGACGAGTTGATAGCTTACTACGAGTTGCTGGAACCAGGGACTTCGGGACTGTAGTTTGGTGCTTCCTGCGTAATCGCGATGTCATGCGGATGACTTTCTCTAACGCTTGCCGGCGTAACTTGAATAAACTGCGCGTCCGTACGCAACTCCTCGATCGTTCGCGTGCCGCAATAGCCCATCCCAGCCCGCAGGCCGCCCACCAATTGGTAGGCAAACGGTCCGAGTGGCCCCTTGAAGGGCACACGTCCTTCAACTCCCTCAGGCACGAGTTTTCCGATCCCGCTGTTGGTACCTGGTTGGCGGTACCGCTCGCTGGATCCCTGAACCATGGCTCCCAGTGAGCCCATACCGCGGTACGCCTTAAATGCGCGACCTTGGTACAAAATGTGTTCTCCGGGGCTTTCCGCTAAACCAGCGAAAATACCACCGATCATTACGGAGTGCGCGCCAGCTGCCAAAGCCTTGGTCAAATCACCCGAAAAACGAATCCCGCCGTCCGAGACGATTGGAATTCCGTTGGCTGCCGCCGCTTGCGAACACTCCAATATTGCCGTTATTTGTGGCACACCCACGCCCGAAACCACGCGCGTGGTACAAATCGACCCCGGTCCAATTCCAATCTTGACACAGTCTGCTCCGGCATCAATCAAGTCTCGGCAACCTTGCTCCGTGGCCACGTTGCCCGCAACCACATCAATATCCCATTGCCGTTTGATCTCCCTCACGGACTCCATCACGTTGGCGGAGTGACCGTGGGCGCTGTCCACGATCAGGACATCCACATCTTTGCCGAGGAGACTTTCACAGCGTTCAAAGTCAAAGACTCCAACCGCTGCTCCGACCCGCAGCCGCCCTTGCTTGTCTTTGCAAGCACGGGGAAACCGTTTCATCATGTCGATGTCTTTGATCGTGATGAGCCCAGTCAGTGTAAAGGTTTCGTCAACCAGCAAAAGTTTCTCCACCTTTTTAGCCGTTAAAATCTTCTCAGCTTCCTCAAGCGTTACGGTCCCCGTTGCTGTCACTAGGTTATCGCGGGTCATAACTTCGGCAACGGTCAAGTCATTTGACTCCAGAAAACGCAAGTCGCGACGTGTCAGGATGCCCTCGAGCCGGCGACGGCTGTCTATAATCGGCACGCCCGAGACCATGTGCTGCTCCATGATCTCTCGCGCTTCCGCTACTGTTGCCGTCTTAGCTAGCGTTACCGGATCGTCGATGATGCCATTCGCACTGCGTTTGACCTTGTCGACCTCCTCGGTCTGTCGCTGGATCGACATATTCTTGTGAATTACGCCGAGACCGCCCACCTGCGCCAACGCGATGGCCATGGCGCTTTCGGTGACTGTGTCCATGGGCGAGCTGAGCAATGGAATGTTGAGCGCTATCCTTTCGGTGAGTCGCGTGGAAACGTCGACGTCAGACGGCACCGCCTCGCTGTAGCGAGGCAATAACAGCACGTCATCAAACGTGATGCCAGCTGTGGCTCGAATTTTGGTGGGAGGGCTCATGTCGGTGTTCTCTGTCGTAAAAACCCAATCTTGCGTCGGTCACGTTTTGACGTGGCACGGTTCCCTTGACCGCGTTTCCGTGCCGGTGAGAGTCCCGAATTATTACCCTTATGGAAGCGGTTGGCAACTTGCGTGTGATCCGGGTGGTGATTGAACGCGGTATTTTAACGGGAGATAACAGAGGAAACGGAGAAGAGTTCTCTCTGGTACCTCCGTTTCCTTCTGTTCAAAAAGAAATCCGCCATGCACCCACTCTATCCACCATCCGGAAACTCCGGCGACGAGATCCTACGACTGTCGCGAGCGAACAACGACGATGCGTCAATTGTTGATGCGCTGCCCCTAAGCCGATTCGGTTTCGGCCGGTTGCTTGCCCGTGCTCATGACAGCATCAACCAGCAGGGCATCTTGCTCGGGTAGAACCGATCGCAAGTCCAATAACAGGCGGTCGCGACTCACGCGTCCGACAACCGCCGGCTTGCCGGTGCGGAGCGTTTTAGCGAGCGCATCGACGCTCATTCCTTGCGGTGTGAGGGCCACGCACCATGTGGGAATACCTTGTGTCGGAATCGAGCCGCCACCCAGTTGCGCGGTGTCTTCTACCTCCTCAGCCGCCGCGATAGTCGCTGCCGCAGCCATTTGGGGCACTAGTCGCTCGGCACGATTGTGCAAGTTCTCGATCGACGTCGACACCAATGCCAGCAGTGGGATTTTCTGGAGAGCCTGTTTGGGATCCCGATAAAGGCGTAATGTCGCGTCCAGCGCCGCCAGTGTCATCTTGTCCACCCGCAAGGCCCGCATCAATGGATTTTTTAATATGCGGTCGATGTACGTACGGCGGCCGACGATGATGCCACATTGCGGACCACCGAGCAGTTTATCTCCGCTAAACAGGACGACATCGGCGCCCGCCTTGATGCTCTCCACGGCGCTTGGTTCGTCTTCGAGTCCGTACGCCGAAAAGTCGATCAGCGCACCGGAACCGATATCGTCGATAAAGCTGACTCCCTTTTCCTTGGCGAGAGAGACTAGTTCATTTAACGTGGGCGCTTCCGTAAAGCCGACGATCCGATAGTTGCTCGTGTGAGCGCGCATGAGGGCAGCCGTATTCTCGTCGCAAGCCTTGTCGTAATCGGCGATGCGAGTTTTGTTGGTCGTGCCAACTTCGCGCAAGATACAACCACTGGCCTCCATGACATCGGGCAAGCGGTAACTGCCACCTATCTCAATGAGTTCACCACGAGACACGATGACTTCACGACCGGCGGCTAGCGCCGCTAAAGTCAACAGTGTCGCGCCGGCATTGTTATTGACGACGGCCGCCGCTTCGGCACCCGTGAGTTCCGTCAACAGTGATTCGACGGCTTTTACGCGTTGGCTGCGGCCACCCGTTTCGAGATCGACTTCGACACTTGCATACCCGCCTGCCACGGTGGCAACGTGGTCTAGGGCACTCTGCGCTAAGGGAGCACGGCCCAAGCCGGTGTGAAGCAGGATGCCCGTGGCGTTGATCACGGGCTGCAAACGTGGTTGCTGATCACTGATGATCCATTTAGCGATCCGTTCTGCCAGGTCGCTGGGCGCCGGCACGTTCATCTCGTCGGCGGCCATTTTGATCTCACTTCGCAGCGCGTCCAGAAACGTGCGAACTTCTGAAACCACGACCGTGTGGCTGACCTTGTCCACGAGACCGCGTAGCTGTGGGCTCTCCAACAGCTCGTTTACCGAGGGAATGCTTTTGAATACTTTATTTGCCATGACACTGTTTTGATTGCGCGGTGGAATCGCGAGCTGCCACCCAGCTCGCATTTGCTAAATCATACTTTGGACGACAGCCAAGAGTAGGCCACGTAGGCATAACGTCCCGTTTGAACGCGATTCGATCGACGATATCGGACGAAACACCCGAAAAAACGTGGTCAACTTGCCGTACGTGGTCAACCTGTCGTAGGTGGTCAACTTGCCGTACAGAGGACGCGGACGTCGCCGACACGACGCGTAAAGCCGATTCGGTCGAGGTACTCACAGAGCGGTACTGCGTATTTGCGCGTCGTACTGAGCAACTCGCGGATTTCGCTCAGCGTCAATCCATCGCGACCGCTCATTTTTTCACGGAGCAATTCTCGCATCTTGCTCTCAGCGTCGTGGTGTAAATACAAATCGCCGCCGATATGGACCAAAGTCCCGTTGGCCGCCGCCAATTCGATCAGCTTTTTGATAGTTGGTTCGCGTTTCGTGTCTACCTGCTGGCATTCTTTGGTCGTCGGTGGCTGATACATGGCTTTTTCGTAACGCTCGATCAGCATGCCCAACAATTCCTGCTCAGTGGTTGACAGTTGGGGTTTGTGCGATGCCAAGGATATGTTTTTGTCGTCCAGACGAATTTTTTCCTCGCTGGCCATTTGTCGCAAAACGGCGTCAATAAACAGGCTGTCACCAAGATATTCAAAGCGACTAGTGAGTTGCGTGCGATCAAGCATGGCGCGGAGCGGCTGGCGGTCATGCAGTCGCTGCAACATATGCGAGAATCTGCCAAACCATTGTTCCAGCATCAAGCGATGAAGGCGGACCGTGCGGCGAGGCGAGGCAATGATTTCCACCA
>CBDUAB010000409.1:0-4740 GCA_965365045.1 uncultured Planctomycetales bacterium | reverse complement strand
CGTTATAAACCATTGCCATCCACATGTCGATGGTCCACGACAGTGAAAAGCTGTCATTTTGAAGGAGCTTTAGCGACCGAAGAACCTGCCAAGAAAGGGCCCTTGCCAAGAAGGAGGAATGCTCGGGGGCAGTGTTGCGAAGGATGAAACACCCGTTTAAAGTGCAGCCGTTTTTTCCGGTTCTGCGTTGAGATAGCCTGATTCACCGTAGCTTCGGGCCAGGCTTTTCGGCGATTGAGGGACGTGGCTCGGCCTGATTCATCAGAAATGCGAATAGATCCGCGATCTCTTGCAACGTGAGGTCATTTAGGAGCCCCGACGGCATGGACGAAACATTTGTGGGAGTGAGCTCTTCGACGTCGTCTTCCTTGGTGGTCACGGTTTCACCGGTACTCTGCATCACAATAACATGCCCACCTGGAGCTGGGGTAAGCAACCCCGATATGGTACGGCCATCGCTTGTGGTAATTGAATGTGACCGGAACTGGTCAGAAATGATCTGAGAAGGATAGATGATTGACTCCAGCACTTCGCGGCGCTGAAAGTGTCGGCTCACGCTTGTCAAGTCAGGCCCGAAATTAGCGCCGATTTTGCCAAATCGATGGCACTTGCTACATTGCGCCTTATGAAACACAGCGGCGCCGGCGGCCGAAGAACCGTTACGGCCTTGGTCATTGTCAAGAAACGAAATCAGTTCTTCATAGGTCCATTTGTCGAAGCCATTCTGAACGGGCACGATTGGGTCGGGACTATGCGGATACGTTTTTTGGAACCATCGCTGCCAGCCAGCCAGCTTTTCTGCCCACGTATCACCGTACACGGTAGGCTTTTCGCCTGTCCAGTGTTCGAGCAACGCAGCCGCTTCGTTGCCACCATTGGCTTGAAGGCGGAGACCGCAAACGATTACTTGTCGCAAATGCTCCGCCGAATCTGGCGCATCGCTAACGGTGCGCAGCTTTCGCAAAACTTCTAAAGCAGATGCGCCCTCAAGAATCGGGATGCTACGAACCAAGTAATCCCAATTTCGACTTTCCGGTTGCTGAGCCAGGCCCATGGCAATTGCCTGGCGACGTTCGGGGTCACGATCGTAAATCTCACGTAGGTAGGCCATTGCTTTGGGTTGTTTGCTGGCAGCCAACACCGCGAGAAGTCCTACCCGCAGCTGATCGTATCGTTCGCCGTGATGCCTTGCCAGGCCGCGGTAGTAGTCTGACAGCTTTTCTACCGTCGACTCATCCACTTGTTCGGGCATAGCGAACAAGACATCCAAGGCTGCCGCCGGAAAATCCCCGCTCTCTTCGAGCACGACATGCATTTCCTCAGGAGTAAGCGACTTTGCAAAACGACGTCCCGCCGCCTCGAGGTACCTTTCCAAATTGGCGCCGCCCTCGAGGCGCCTCGCGTGGTCATAAAGTCCCAACAGAGCGAGCTTTTGCTCGGGCTTCCAGCCCGTCTGTAGATATGACAAATGCATTGCTAGATGCAGTTTATCCACGTCGTCAATGTCATTAGAGTCAAGATACGCCAGAAAGCGATCTTGCACGCCCGGCAGTTGCAGATAAACAAGTAATCGCACTAACTCTTTATTGATACGTGAATCGCCAGCCGGAAACTCATCGGCAAGCCAACCACATGTGGACGCAACGTCTCCCGGCTGGATATCATTGCGCAACATCGCCAATTGGGTTAACCGGAGCATGTCGGTAAAGTTATGATCGTTGACGACGGTTTGCGAATGCTCCGCCACTCGCTGTATCACGCGCAGCGCTGTTTCATTGCGAGTTGTGCCTTTGCCCGGAGAGGCAATTATCATCGCCGTGGCACCTTGGATAAATAGACGCTGATCGTCGGTGGTCAACACCGTCTCATGCCACGACGTGCTAAGTGAGTTCTCGAGTAATCGACGGGCCGCAAACGATTCAAATCGATCTCGTGACGCAAGCATCGCCGTCAAACGCTCAAAGGGCACGCTTTGCCCATTGCCCGCAAGCGCCTGGCATGCATGCCGTCGCACCCGCGCATTGGAATCGGACAATAGTTCCGTCAGGCGCGATACAGCCGCCGGCGAGGCAATCAATCCCAGCAAATCTGACGACTTTGTTCGTAAGACTGCATCATCATCTTGCGATAACTCGAGCAGCAATTCCTCGGACGGTGGAGGACCGACCAAATGCATCCAAGCCAACGCGCGGGCGCGATCACTACCACGAATACCTCGCCGACGCACATAGGTACGCATCTCACGTTCCCACTTCGCCGTGTTCTCTTGTCGCATCAGCGAAACGACCTGCCGGCCCCAGGCGGTGAAGTAATAAGGTCTTCGAACGACACCGGCGACCAGGGAATCCGTCGGAGATGCCTCCGGTGTCGGGCTCGTCCAAACAATTCGATACACACTTCCTTGCGTGCCGCGCCCGCCAGAGCAGAAATACAGAGAACCGTCCGGACCGACTGCGATATCGGTCACATTGAGTGGCTTACCTTCAAGAAACACTTCACTTTCGACATGAAAACTCGCGCCTTTTTGCTGCATTCGAAATACGATGAGCTGCCCTTGGGCCCAATCACAGGAGAACAAAGCGCCGTGATACTTTTCCGGAAAATGATGATGGTTATAAGCAGTAATGCCGGTCGGTGAGCCGCGGCCAGTATGGATCAACGCGGGCAGGCTGTCGTGGTAGTATTCCGGCCATTTCGACCAACCGCTACGCCAACCGTATTCGCCCCCGTGCACAATGTGCAGCAATCGTGTTGGGCGATGCCACGGCATTCCTTCGTCGGCTTCCATGTCCGAATCGTGGACGAACAGTTCACCGTCTTGATCGAAAGCAAGGTCGTACACGTTGCGCAAGCCACACGCTACAAGCTCCACAGTCTGTCCCGTTTGATCGACACGCAGAATGCCGCCGCCAGGCGCCTTAATTCCGGCGGCATGCCCACGAGGGTCTTCGAACCTCGGCGACAGTAGGTCACCCTCGTAATGGTTTTTGATTGGGCTCCCATCCGTGTATGGAGTCTTTACGACTGTGTGGTTACCGATTGCCAAGTACAGCATTCCGTCGGGACCCAACGTTACACCGTGTGGTCCGTGTTCCCCCATCGTCTTGAATTGCACCAATCCAATGACTTTTTCAAAACGTCCATCCTGATCGCGATCTTCCAAACGATACAAACCGGGGCCATCGGGACCTTTTCCCACGACGAATAGAACGCCACTCACCGAAACCATTCCCTGGCAGCCTTGCACCTGTTCGCAGCAGACGGTATGGGACACGCTTGTCGGGCCATTTCCGTTGTCCGATTCGTAGAACAATAACAAGGGCCCCTCCTCGCGCGACACCAACAGCTCACCAAACTCGTTGAATGCCATTGCAATCAGCGAGCCCGTCGTCTCGCCATCGACAACGCGCTCAATGCGGAAGCCCTTTGGCACGCGGAATTCGGGATAATCTCCGACTGGTGCCTGAATTGCCTTGACGTGAGGTGCGTCAACCGCGTGCTGTGGTTGGTGTCGATCGGGCGTTGCCAACTGATTCACGGACGGCGGGTCCTTCGATTTCGGCGGATTCCGCCCTGCGATCGTTTTGATGGCGACTTGGTTTTTGGGTTGATCTTCCGCTCTTTTCTTCGGCGGAAAATTCGTCTTTTTGGCGACAGGCTCGTCTTGGGGTGTGTTCTTCTCGGCGACCTTCTCTTTGGTTGTTTTTTTCTCCGCCACTTTGGCATTGGCTTTGTCTCTTGATGGAACGGCCCAAGGTTTCGCTATGCCGTACTGGCCGAGATTCTTGGCCGCCTTCCAACGGCTGTCGCGGTAGGCGATCGAATCCCAAAGTGGCCACACGCGTGCGCTCGTTTTCCAAGTCGGATTGGTCAGATAGGTTCGTTTCTTTCCGTCCTTGGAGGTCAGCACGATACGCCCGACCAATCCGGCATCGGAGCCGTTGCGATTGGTCACCTTGACAGCGATTACGTTCTTGCCTTTACGCAATCGATCTGAAATGTCAAACCTATCGAAATCCTCCCACGACTTGCCCTCGCCGACACTCTTGCCGTTGACGAACAATTCGTAGCTGTCGTCCGCGGCGATTTCAACGAAACCCTCAAAGTCAATCGGTAGATGAAGAATCTTGCGAAAGTGGCATGAACCTTGCGGAATGCGACCAGGCGTTTGCTCCGGGGACCAAATCCAAAATGGTTTTGGCTCCGATTGCGCGACGGCCCACGAAGACGCCATCAGAAGAATCACAACGAATATGAACAACGATGAGAAGAGATTGTTTTTTGCGGCAAACATCGTACTGTCCATGCAATAGGCGTGGGGGAATTCGTGCGACTTATGTTCGCGAACTTTCACGAATTCGGCTACAAGTTGCGCCTCGTGATTCGAACGTACTTGAAGTACTAGAAATGCGGTCAGAGGGTAGCAGCATTCTGCGCCGGAAAGCAACACGTGATCCTAGCAAGACAGCTTTCAGTGCAAGCTGTCGGTTGCGATCCGTCAGTGGGTTTCCGCGACCAAGCTGTGTCATCCTAAGCAACTGAAGAGTTTGCCAGAGGCGTTTGAAACGCGTGGGTGGATTCAACCTGTGCTGGCAATGCTGGCGTCGTTGGAAGATCCTTATAGTCGGTGTCGCCCGACGCGCGAGCGAGGGACACAAGGTTAATCATTCCGCGCGTTTACGTGATGTGGTAGTGTCCCTCGCTTGCGCGTCGGGCTACCGTGCATTTTTGCAAAGTGCG
>CBDUAB010000408.1:0-4751 GCA_965365045.1 uncultured Planctomycetales bacterium | reverse complement strand
ATGGTCCCGTCGTTGCCGTGCATACGGACCACCCGGTCGCGGCGTGTTTGGCATCACAGTATGCTGGTTGGCAAATCAAGCACGACGAATTCTTTGCGATGGGGTCCGGTCCGTTGCGAGGCTTAACTGGAAAAGAAGAGCTTTTCCAGGCCCTCGGCTACCCAGCCGAAAGAGGATTTCGAGTATCCGAGGACACAGCGGTCGGCGTGTTGGAGACTCGCGCTTTTCCTTCGCGCGACGTGTCACGCGAAATTGCCGACGCCTGCGATGTGTCCGAGCTCGCGCTGTACTTACTGTTGGCGCCGACTGCGAGCCAGGCTGGACATATTCAAGTTGTCGCGCGAAGTGTTGAAACGGCGCTTCACAAACTGCATGAATTAGGATTCGACTTGTCGCGGCTGGAAAGCGGCTACGGTGTCGCTCCGTTGCCTCCGGTTGCCAAAGACGACTTGGCGGGAATCGGTCGCACGAACGACGCCGTGATGTATGGTGGCAATGTTACGTTGTGGGTGCGGGGTGACGATGAAAGTCTGGCGGAGATCGTCCCCAGGATTCCCAGCAACGTTGCGCGGGATTTTGGGCAGCCTTTCGCCGAGATCTTTGCTCGCTACGACCACGACTTTTATAAGATCGACCCACATATCTTCAGCCCAGCCATGATCACATTGGTCAATATGGATACTGGCCGATCGTTTCGCGCTGGTGAAACTCGTCCCGACGTGTTGCATAGCTCATTTGTCGGGTAACGAGGTAGCGGTTGTGGTGGGGACTGATTGTATGCGCATTGGTTTTGTTGGTTCGGCAAGCAGTTGGTATCTCGGCGATCTCAAGCGTGCCGCGCGGGAGCGGCATGAAATCACACCGATCCCATTTTCTCAGCTTTCGTCGACAGTCGACGAAAACTCGATTGGAGTGGCGAGCGGCCCGACCAATCTGAACGGTTTTGATGCCTTGCTTGTCCGTTCGATGCCGCCGGGGTCGCTTGAGCAAGTTGTTTTCCGAATGGATGCGCTTGGCCAGTGGGAGGCGCAGGAAAACCTTGTCATAAATCCTGCTCGCTCGCTGGAAGTTGCCATCGACAAATACCTCGCACTGGCGAAGTTGCGGCGAGCGGAATTGTGTGTACCGAAGACGGTCGTGTGTCAAACGGTGGATGAAGCGATGCGGGCCTTTACCGCGTTAGATGGCGATGTCGTGATCAAACCGATTTTCGGCGGCGAGGGCCGTGGGATCGCGCGGGTGAGTGACGAAGCCCTTGCAGCGCGGGCATTCTCAATGCTGGCTCAAAACGGTGCGGTGTTGTACCTGCAGAAGTATATTGAACATGAGGGTTGTGATTATCGACTGCTGGTGCTGGGCGACAAAGTGCTTGGCATGATCCGCCGCAATCACTCTGATTGGCGAACAAACGTGAGCCGGGGAGCGACCACGGAACCACTGCAACTGACGGACAGATTACGTGAAATCGCGCGACAGGCCGTACACGCCATAGGCGCGGATTTCGCCGCCGTGGATTTGCTGCCAGCTCGTGACGGGCGATTGTATGCCCTAGAAGTGAACGCCGTGCCCGGCTGGCGAGCATTGGCGCGGGCGCTGAAAACCGATGTGGCTAAGATGGTGTTGGAGTTCATTGAATTGAAACGCAATGAGCTAGTTCGAAATTCGTCGCACAGTCCGTAATTTGTTATTCCGAAAGCACAATTGTCATCCTGAAGGAGTCGAAGCGACTGAAGGATGACACAAGTGGCGTTGTCCAAAAATGATGAAGATTCTTGTTGATCCTACTGCCGCAGATGCCGTCAACGTCGCGACTCAACTCACGGAAATTGCGCGCGAGGTGCCGGATCAAGTCGCGGTGGCAGTTCCCCGGCATTACAAAGACGGGCGACGCCTCTATGAAACGATGACTTTCGCCAAATTGGACCACGACAGTACGGTGATCGCTTCTGGGCTGCGCCGCATGGGCATTCGGCGTGGTTGCCGCCTGGCATTAATGGTGCGACCGGGAATTGATTTCATTTCGCTGACGTTTGCCTTACTCAAAGCTGGCGCGGTATCCGTGTTGATCGACCCGGGCATGGGTAAGAAGAACGTTATTCGTTGCCTGACCGAAGTCGAACCGGAAGGCTTCATCGCCATTCCACCGGTGCACGTCATCCGCGTGTTATTGCGCAAACGATTTCGTCGTGCGCGCTTCAACGTCACCGTGGGTCCGCGCTGGTTTTGGGGCGGTCCGACACTTGAAGAGTTACGACATGACGACGGGAGCGTGCTTCCATCCGCGAACACCCTGCGCGATGAGCCGGCCGCGATCATCTTTACCTCCGGAAGCACCGGTCCACCCAAAGGCGTGCTCTACACACACGGAACTTTCGCCGGTCAAGTCAAGCAGATCCGCGAGCGATTTGGCATCGAACCGGGCGGCGTCGACGTGGCCGGCTTTCCGTTATTTGGCCTTTTCAACGGTGCGATGGGTACGACAACCGTTATTCCGGACATGGATGCGACTCGTCCGGCAAGTGTCGATCCGCTCAAATACATCGAGGCCATTCGCGACTGGAACGCCAATCAATCGTTTGCCTCGCCGGCCGTCTGGAACAAAGTCGGCAAGTACTGTTGCGCGCGTGGCATTCGTCTTGGCTCGTTGCGCCGGGTACTATCGGCCGGAGCGCCCGTTCCCGTGCACGTGCTCCATTGGATGACACAGATCATTCATCCGGACGGCGACATCTTTACTCCCTACGGCGCAACCGAAGCGTTACCGGTGGCGTCGATATCCGGGCGTGAAGTCCTCGGTGAGACCGCCGAGCAGAGTCTTGCGGGTGCCGGCACGTGCGTTGGTAAACGTTTCCCCGACATTCACTGGAAGGTCATTCCGATTAGTGACGATCCGATCAAGTCGATCGAGGACGTCCAACCGCTGCCACCCGGCCAAACGGGCGAACTGATTGTCCAAGGATCCGTCGTCACGCGACAGTACGTAACCCGCACCGCTGCCAATCCGCTGGCGAAGATTACTGATGGCGATTCCGTGTGGCATCGCATGGGCGACGTGGGTTACTTGGACGACAATGACCGGTTTTGGTTCTGCGGCCGTAAGAGCCATCGCGTTCAGGTCCCCGGAGGCACGATGTTCACAGTTCCTTGTGAAGCGATTTTCAATCGCCATCAAGACATCTACCGATCGGCGCTGGTCGGACTGGGCAAAATCGGCAGTCAAACTCCCTGCATTGTCTGCGAACCATGGCCCGAAAAATGGCCTCAATCGGAGTCAGGGCTGAATAGGCTCCGCGGTGAGCTGGCGCAAATGGCGTCCACAAGCTGGTTGACTGATTCGATTCAGCAACGGCATATCCTTTTCCGTAAGTCATTGCCGGTGGACATTCGACACAATTCGAAGATCTTTCGCGAACAGATAGCCGAGTGGGCCTCGTCAAAACTAGACATTTGAGGTCGGTGCTGTTAGTCAACTAGGGAATCACTGTTGTGAATGCACTTGTCACCGGCGCTGGCGGATTCCTCGGCCGCTACATCGTTGAACAACTGGTCGAACGTGGCGATCACGTGCGAGGTTTGGCGCGAGGCGTCTATCCGGAACTCGAGTCGCAGGGCGTCGAAATGATTCAGGGTGACATTCGCGATGCGAAGATAGTCCGAGCCGCCTGCGCTGAGATCGATGTTGTATTTCACACGGCGGCCGTTGCTGGTATTTGGGGCAAATGGCGTCACTTCTATCAGATCAACACGGTTGGCACTCAACGTGTTGTCGATGCCTGCCAATCCCAAGGCGTCTCCCGGCTAGTATTCTCAAGTAGTCCGAGCGTAACGTTTAACGGTACCGATCAGTGCGGTATCGATGAATCGGCGCCCTATGCCGACAACTGGCTTTGTCACTATCCGCACACGAAGGCGCTGGCCGAGCAACATGTGTTGGCGTCCCATGGAAAGAACGGTTTGGCGACATGCGTTCTGCGCCCGCACTTGATCTGGGGCCCTCGGGACCGTCATTTAATTCCACGCGTCATCGAGCGCGCGCGACGCAAACAACTGCGGCGCATCGGTGACGGGCTTAATTTTATTGACATGGTGTTTGTCGAAAACGCAGCGCAGGCACATCTTCAAGCCGCCGACGTGCTGGCAATCGGATCACCCGTTGGAGGTAGGGCGTATTTCATCAGCCAAGGAACACCGGTGAACTGCTGGGACTGGATCAACGAGATTATCGTTATCGCCGGGCTCGCGCCGGTAACCAAGGCGATGTCGTTCCGCTCTGCTTGGCGTGCCGGCCGGGTGTTGGAGTCGGCTTACCGAGTAATGCGAATTCAGTCGGAGCCGCGCATGACGCGTTTCCTAGCGGCACAGTTGGCCACTTCTCACTATTTTGACATCTCTGCCGCTCGCCGCGATTTTGGTTATCGGCCACGCATCACCACGGATAGGGGGATGCAACTACTGGCGGAAGCCCTGGCCTCTGAAGCAGCAGGGTCAAGGGAAAACAAAAGCCAAAATCCTTAGCAGGGTCCGCCGAACGGGTCACATTTACGTAATCAGGTGCCTCTGCGTAGCCTTGCCATTATGAACAGAAAGTGATAGCATCAACGGCTTTAGGAATTCCCGGGACAGGTAAATGATTGCCGATAAACCAGGTTCTGCCGTGCCCGGTTCACGCATTGTGATCACGGGTTTAGGAGTCACGGCGCCGAACGGCAACAGCCTGTCTGAATACCGGCAGAATCTGCTGGCTGGCCGTA
>CBDUAB010000407.1:0-4753 GCA_965365045.1 uncultured Planctomycetales bacterium | reverse complement strand
CAACCCTGGGTAACGAATAACGTGAAAACCGAGAACCCCGAAGGGGTGGCTCTAAATGGCGGATCGTTTGATTTGTCAGTCCCAATCGTATCATTCGTTAGATTCAAATCCATATTGTCTTCAGATCTCGCTGAATTTGAACTTGAACATCATCTTCTTGTGTTTGTCTTGGTTCGCTATTCGCTTACGATTTCTCGTCTTTTATCAACGCAACGCCCAGAATCCCCTCACGTCATCCTCAACTTGACAGCGTCGAGCACACGGCGTTGAGCCTGTTCAAACGTTTCGTTGATAAATGCGCCGGCAGCCGCCTTGTGCCCACCGCCACTAAATTCTTGCGCAACGTCACTGCAATCGAGCTCACAGCGACTGCGAAAGCTTAACTTAAAACCGCCCGAAAGCTGTTCGACCAGGATGACGGCAGCTTCCGTGTCCGCGATCCCCAACGTCAGATTGATGACGTCTTCCGTGTCACTCGGCTTGGCGCCTGTCTGCTCAAAGTCCGATACGCGAACGTACGTGTGCGCCAACCGTCCGTCCAACTCGACTTGTGTACGAGACAATATCACCCCGCGCAGTCGCACACGCTCGACGGTATCCTGCTCGTACAGTTTCGTATAGAGGGCAGCGGGTTGAACGCCCGCATCGACGAGTTTGCCAGCGATACGATACGAGTTACCAGTCAAGTTTCCATACCGATACCAGCCTGTATCGGTCGCGATTGCGGCAAATAATGGCGTCGCAATCTCAAGTGTCAGTGGCACGCCCAATCGTTCGGCGGCGTCGACCACCAGGCGTCCCGTCGCTTCGGCCGTGGGGTCCTTGAACAATTCCGCACCGAGGTCATCTTCGCCCAGGTGATGGTCGACGATGATCTTCTTGGCGCGTGTGACACGAACGACGTCAGCCATTGGTCCCAGTTGAGCCCAGGCACTGGTGTCCAAAACCATCAGCAAATCGATATCGCCAAGATCGTCGATTTGTACATCAACGCCCAACGCCGCCAGGCGCTTTTCGGGATCAATGAAAGCCAGATTCTCTGGTGTGACATCGCCGTTTACGATGCGGACGGATTTGCCCAGCTTGTCGAGGACGCCAGCCATACCGAGTTCGCTGCCAAGAGCGTCACAGTCGGGACGTATGTGGCTGGTCAAAAGGATATTCTGATGCTGCTCAATAACGCTCGCAAATTCGTCCCAGTTGACAGTCATAGCGTGTGTGCTCGATGTACCTGATTACCAATCTCTAACGCAATCCTGAGCTTTCCACGATTTCTCGTGTTTTTCGAACATCATGGCCGAGCTGACGTTTCAGACTTTCGCTATCTTCAAACGGATGAATGTCACGTAGTCGCGATAGAAAGTCAACCTCTAACGGTTCGCCATAGAGATTTCCGGAGAAGTCGACAACGTGGACTTCAACCTTGTTGAGGTGCTCGCCAAACGTTGGATTTGGGCCGACATTGATCGCCGCCGCGTAGGTTTTGTCCTCTCGAATGATGCGTCCCGCATAGACTCCTTCGGCCGGTATCAGTGTATCGATGGCGGCAAGGTTCGCTGTCGGAAAACCAATTTTCGCCCCGCGCGCCGCGCCGTGCGTCACCATACCTCGAATTCGATAGGGCTGGGTCAACAATCGTCGCGCATCATCCACATGGCCGTCATGGATTGCCTTGCGTATCCGACTGCTGGAAATAAACTCGCCGCCATCAAGCAGCGGCTCGACAATTTGCAATGGGATGTCGGCGACTTTGCACAAGTCAGTTAACGTTTCGATATTTCCGGCGCGATCGCGTCCAAAGCAGAAATTGGGGCCTTCGGCCAACGCGCGTGCGGATAAACATTGGCATACAATCTGTTGAAAAAAATCCTGCGGTCCGAGTGACAAAATGTGGCGATCAGTAGGATAGACGACCATCGCATCAACGCATAACTCGTTCAGGAGTTCCGCTTTTCGCTTCGTCCACGTAAGTGGCGGCGGCACCTGTTCCGGACGCAATATCCGTACGGGATGCGGGTCGAACGTAAAAACGACGACTGGCCCCGCAACTTTTTCCGCGAGACCTTGGAGGCATTCGATAATGCGCGCGTGTCCTCGATGAACGCCGTCGAAATTGCCAATCGATACGACACTGCCACGATACCGTTGTGGGAGCGCTGAAATGTCGCGAATTATTTCCATTCGATGCGCACCGGCAGACACTTACTCAAGTTCTTGAAACGATTCGGGAAGATACTCAAGGATGTCACTAGCGACAAGGGACACTTCGCCCAAATCGTCACAGGCCAGATCGCCGGCGAGTCCATGTACATGGACGCCCAGCCGAGCTGCATCCAGTGGTGTGAATCCTTGTCCAAGCAGCGCCGCTATGACGCCGGTCAGCACATCCCCAGCTCCACCCGTTGCCATGCCAGGATTGCCCGTCTCGTTTTGATATGACTGACTGCCGTCCGTAACAAGCGACTGGTGCCCCTTTAGCACGACGATGACGCCGAATTCCTCGGCTAGACGCCGCGCCCGGTCATGCGACTCATCCAGCGAGAGATCTGTCCCGACGAGTCGGCGGAATTCGCCCGGATGGGGCGTCAGGATTCTGGGGCCGCCAGGATTGGCCAAGCCAGCGGGCCGTTCCGCTAGTGCATTCAATGCGTCCGCGTCCACCACCATGGGGCAAGTGACTCGTTTGTAAATTTCGCTCACCAGCTGAGTGAGGCCCGTACTACGTGATAATCCGGGGCCGAGTCCCACGGAGGTAAAACTCGTCGTCAACTCGAGCAAGGCGGATTTGGCGGATGCCGCCAATCGGCCCTCGGCATCGCAGGCGATGGGCATGGTCATGTAGCATGGGTCAAAGCAGGCAACCGTTTCGAGGCACGCGTCTGGTACGGCCAGCGTCACAAGCCCAGCTCCGCTGCGTGTGGCGGCCATGCCGGCCAAAGCAATAGCGCCGCTCATCCCGCGCGAGCCACCGATTAAGAGCACACGTCCAAAGTCGCCCTTGTGGCTCGCCGGATTTCGTGGAGATATTTTTGGAAGATCGTTCATTGTTTGCTATGGCATTGTTGCTATGTCGGCGATTGTTATGTGGTTGAATTGCCATTTTGGTGCGCGATCAGTCCAGCAACATAGCCGCCTTTGAACCCGGCATCAATGTTGACAACGGTGACGTTGGCGGCACAGCTATTTAACATGCACAGCAACGGCGCCACACCACCGAAACTTGCCCCATAGCCGATGCTGGTAGGCACGGCGATGACCGGACACGCTACGTGGCCGCCGACAACACTGGGCAAAGCGCCTTCCATTCCCGCGACGACGACCAGCGCTGACGCTTTGCGCAATATTGGCAGGTGTTGTAATAGTCGCTGCGGACCCGCGACACCCACGTCCGTTACCAATGTGGCTGGAACTTCCATCCATTGGAGCGTTTCCAATGCTTCTTCCGCGACCGGCCGATCGCTCGCGCCAGCCGTGACAACAGCGACCGAAGCACATGTGCTTGTGTTTTTGTTTGAGTCCGCGGACGTCGAGTCTTCGGTTCGCTGAATGCGAATGGTTCCTGCCACGGCATTGTGGCAGACGGCATCTCTGCAGACATCCGTGAATCGCTGCCTGACGGCGTCCGCCTGCTGCTCTGTAACTCGGGTTGCCAAGACCGGTAAATCCGCGTCTAACGATCGCTGAATTGCCGCGCACAATTCGTCCCTCGTTTTGCCGGCGGCAAAGATCACTTCGGGAAAGCCGCAGCGGCGTTGCCGGTCAAGGTCGACGGTTCCTCCGGGCCACTGCGCCGTACGCCATTCGTCCAGAGCGTTGAGCAGCGTTTCGGCCGCTGCCTCACCGGCGAGAAATCTCTGAGCCTGTTTGCGAATTTCGTCCAAGTTCATGCTGGTTATTCTAACGGATTAGGAATTTCAACGAAGACGAACCACGGAATACACTAAATACGCGGAAGAATTCGCCGCCGCCGAAATAAATAAAATATCGAGCTCGTCGAAAAAAGGTCTTAAGCTCGCTCGCCGTGATGGGATATTAATCGATTTTGTGATTCATTCCGTACATTCTTGTGGTTTCATCGAATGATTCGTTCAATTTGTGTTTTCGGGTGGTGGCCAAAGTTGACCAACAATCCGAGGCGAAGGCCGGTTGCCTTAAGATAATTGTGCAGTTGGGCGCGGTGTTCGTCAGTCAATTTGGAAACGGCCTTGAGTTCGACAACAATCTTGTCAAAACAGATCACGTCCGGTTGGTAAGTAGATCGTAGTTTGCGCCCTTTGTACTCAAGTTCGAGTTTTGGCAGACTGACGAACGGAACACTACAAAGCTCCAATTCAATTTCCAGGCACTCTTGATAGACGGCTTCCAAGAAACCACAACCCTTTTCTTTGTACACTTCAAAGCACGCACCACGAAGGGCATAAGTCTCGTCTGCAAACAAAAGATCATGCATTTCATTCTCCTTGTAAATGTAAATACAAAACCACCAACCACGGAACACACTGAATACACAGAATGGATCAAAAAGGACACAATTTAGGGTGCTCAGGGCACCCCGGTGATGATTCGTTGATTGACAGCATTATTTCCGTGTGTTCGGTGTGTTCCGTGGTTCGTTCCTTGGCCGCAGTTACCGAAAACCACGCCCTTTTCTTTGTACACTTCATAAAGCACATCACGAATGGCACGAGTCTCGTCCCAAAACATCAGGTCATTTGTTTGGTTCCGTTTGACAGCTGTTTGCGGAGGTAATTGC
>CBDUAB010000406.1:0-4766 GCA_965365045.1 uncultured Planctomycetales bacterium | reverse complement strand
GTGGCCGAAGCCGAAACGCACGCGACGCTGGATAGTCTATTCATGCATGCGGGCGCACCGGGCGACCCACCGAACGAAAGCAAGCTCGCAAAAGCGCAGTCATGGCTTCGCGCGGCAAACAACGAGATCGCACCGCCGCCGCTTGAAGTTCACTGAACAGATCGAGTTCGTTTATTCCCGGCGCAATGATCTCGCGTGCTTTTTCGTACATCCGCGCTGTTCCGTCGATCGCCTTGCGTAATCGCGCGATTTCGTCGACAGCCTTTCGACGCCGAAGTTGATACATATCCGGTTCAATATCAACAAACTCAGCCGACAACGACTCGGTGAGACATGGTCCGCACGAGCTGAACTCGACCCCCAAGCGTCCCTGGGGCTGATTGATCGCAGCGAGCAACACCTGTGCGGCCGCGGCAGGCTGGTCGTTGCGAAGCGTGGAATGTAAATTCGCCTGGTAAACGCAGATCTCGTCAGCGGCCGCGATGTCGGGTGCCTGGCTTGGGCAAACCAGCGTTACGTGCGCGTCACTCCGCAGCATGGCCATCGGAGACGTTGTCCAAGGAAAACGCGGTCCGCTGAGCCATTGAACGTGCTCGATCTGCGTCACGATCACCATGCTAAGATCTTTGGCTTGCATGACTTCCAGTAGGCGCTGTTGGCGGCGGCGACAGGCGGTAACGTCGACTTCGAATGGGTCCATTTATCGTGCCTTATGATTGAGCACAGTTAACGAAGCGTGTAGGAATACACTTTACAAAGTCAGTTCCTGCACCCGTCAACGAATGACATTCCGGGAACGTGTGACGGTCGGTTATGATAAACCTTCACAACTTGGGCCGCAAACCGTGAGCACGCTGGACAAAGCGACACAACAGAGATGCCAAATAGGATTATTGCGATTGGTGACATCCACGGTTGCTCGCGAGCTCTAGATTCCCTCCTAGATCGCATCGAGCCTGAGAGCAGTGACACGGTTGTCACGCTAGGCGACTATATCGATCGCGGCCCTGATACTCCCGCTGTCGTCGAGCGTTTGCTAAAGCTCGAGAATCAGTGCAATTTGGTGTCGCTGATTGGTAATCACGAAGTCATGATGCTGACGGCGCTGGAGCAGCCCTCCGAAATCCATTTTTGGCTTCAGTGCGGTGGGGAGCCAACCGTTGCGGCTTATGGCGGAGACCTAAGCGCGATACCGGTTTCCCATTTAGACTTCTTAAAGAACTGCCGTCCGTTCCACGAGACTGACGATCATTTCTTTGTACATGCGAATTACGTCGCCGACCTGCCCCTTAAACGGCAACCGCATTTTACGATGCTGTGGGAGCATCTTTCACATCATCGTCCCGGCCCGCACTTGTCCGGCAAGATCGGCGTTGTTGGCCATACGCCGCAGGTGAATGGCGAGATTCTCGACCTCGGACATCTCCTGTGCATCGACACCTATTGCTATGGAGGCGGGTGGCTTACCGCGTTGGATATCACCAGCGGAAACTATTGGCAAGCCAACAACGTGGGTGAGCTTCGGATCGAGTGATTGAACTGACACAAAATGTTGCTTCAATTTGAAACCGCTAATTGACGCTGATAAGCGCTAATCACAAGGAGCCAATCAAAGGTTGAATCAGACACATGTCGATCCGAACAAACCATAACTGATGATGAGAATGCAATTCGACTTGTTTATTTGCGTTCATCAGCGGTTAAGAAAAACGATTTGGTTGGACCTTTTTGCCGCTACTCCGGCGGTGTTGGATCTGGCAACCGCCAGCGCTCGGACGGAGTGTACGATTCGTCCATCCGCTTACGCATCTGCTCGACGATCTCCGGATGCTCACCGGCGAGATCGTTTTTCTCGCTGATATCACTTTCCAAATCGTACAATCGAATCGGTGAATGTAACGGTTGTTCAATGGCCTTCCATTTTTGCCGACGCAACGCGCGCGCACCCTTACCTTCATAAAAGACCCAAAACAAATCGTCGTGCTGTTGTTGATCGTCATACTTGCCCAGCAGCGCGGGGGCAAAGGATATCCCGTCCAAATCGCGCGGGACTGCGTGTTTGGCGCCAACCAGATCCGCGACGGTCGGCAGCAGGTCCCAAAAGGCACCGATGTGTTCCGACGTCGTTCCCGCGGGTACGTGGCAGGGCCAGTGGGCAATCAGTGGCACACGAATGCCGCCTTCATGGAGTGAACGTTTGATGCCGGTCAACGGACCGTTTGAGTCGTTGAAATCCGGATCGTTGCCACCCTCACGGTGCGGTCCATTGTCTGAAGTGAACATCACGATTGTGTTGTCGCCAATTCCGCATTCCTGCAGTCGCTGCATGAGACGACCGATGTCGGCATCCATCCGGGTGATCATGGCCGCGTGCCCTTTTTGTGGTTCCGGCCAATCTCGCTGGTCGTAAGGCCCATAACCGGGTACTTCCATACCAAGGTTTTGGGCTTCGTTGTTGGCGTGTGGAATGGTGTAAGCCAAGTACAAAAAGAACGGTTGATAGCGGTGGTTGTTGACAAATTCCAGCGCCGCCGTCGTGATCAAGTCGTGGCTGTACTGCTGCTTGTCTGTCGCCACGCCCTGTCCCCAGTCGCCTTCCTCTGGCACGACGTTGGTCAGTGGAAAGCGTTCTTCATTGCGTACAAGAAACGAAGGATAGTAGTTGTGTGCGTGATGTTGGTCGAGGTAGCCAAAGAAGTGATCAAATCCCTGACGTGTCGGCAACCCGGTGGAGTCTTCGTGGCCCAGACCCCACTTACCAAACAAGCCCGTCGCGTATCCGGCGGTTTTTGCGATCTCCGCGACGACAACGTCTTGAGGTCGCAAATTGTCTTTGCCATTGCCGCGTATAAAACAGTGGCCTGTGTGCAGGCCGGTCATCAAACAACAGCGTGACGGCGCGCACACCGTCGATCCGGCATAGAACTGTGTAAACCGCATGCCGTTTTTTGCCAATCCATCGATGTGCGGTGTTTGAATTTCCCGCTGTCCGTAGCAACCCAGGTCTCCATACCCGAGATCGTCCACCATAATAAAGATGATGTTCGGTCTCGGACTGGCAGCGTGGTTCGCGCTGGCCATCGTCAACAAGCAAAAGACGAGGAGACTAAAGACCGAAGACCGAAGACCGAAGACTTTCATGATGGACCCTTTCTGTGTGTCGGATGTTATGAGCGCACTGTATCTGTGAAAGAATGCGGTAAGACTTAAGATCGGAGACTTTATTTCCTATGAAATGACTAGTGTAATAGACGGCAACGATAAATGTGAAAAAGACGACCGGGCTTGATCAAACCAATGAAGGTTAAGATGTCTAGTCTTCAGTCTTACTCACATATCCATTGATCACTTTGCGAATCGCTTGTGCGACACGCTCAATCGTCTCGGCATCTTCTAACAAAACGGGATGGTGCAGCAAAACTGTCGAGCTGGATGCCAGCCGGCTGTTGGTCAGGTTGCCGGCGTGCCGACAGCGCTTTTCACTACGCCGACAAAATCCTCGAAATCCCACGTCCAACGCAACACCTTCGGCTTGTATTGCCGCGACAAGTTCCGACCGCGTCCAACCGCCGTGGCGCGAATCGTAAAGCCAGGCAATCTTATAATAACTCGGGGCGTTTCGTTCGTCGTTCGATCCAACGAATTCCAAGCAATTAATGTCTCGACAGCTTTCCCGCAAAAGCAGCACATTGCGCTGTCGGAGTCGATTACGGTCAGCCAATTTTTCCACTTGCGGCAAAATTGCGGCGGCTTGTAGTTGGCTGAGTGGAAACGCGTCATTTCCGCGTTCGGCGTAGGCTTTGATTCGTTGCCAGTGATGGGCGTCGCGGATCAATAGTGCTCCGCCACGACCGGCCGTGAGCAATTTGCTGCCGCCAAAACTGAGTACGCCAATGTCTCCCCAAGTTCCAGCCAGACGGCCGTCCACCTGGGCGCCGGGAGCTTGGCAAGCGTCTTCCACGACGCGAACGTCGCATTGCGCCGCCCAGTTGAGAATGGCTTCCATTGGCGCTAGACCGCTATGGAGATGTGACACGATGACCGCCCGAACAGCGGGTGAATACGCTGCGTCCAGACTGTCAACTGTGAGACAGCCGGTTTGTCGTTCGACGTCTGCCAAGACAGGACGAGCGCCGACTTGTTCAATGCAACGAAAGTTGCCAGCAAAGTCGTAGGCGCCCAGGATGACTTCATCGCCATCGCCCAAATCCATTCCTCGCAGCGCCAATTCGACCGCAATGGTACCTGAGGAACAAAGCTTGACGTGTTCGACTCCGTGAATCTGTGCTAGCTGTTCGCGTAGCTGGTCCGTATGGTGGCCGTGATAGCGTCCCCAGCTACCGTCACGATACGCGGCTTCGAGCGCAGCGAATACATCGGGATCGGACAGCGGCCACGATGGCGGGCCGGAATCCATGGTTGGTTGGCCGCCGCAGATGGCAATTTGATCTGTTTGCACCAATGAATCCTCTCGTCGTTTGCTATGTTGAATCGACGCCGAAATCCGTGCCGTGCGGGAACGTACTGTCCTCAGTAGCCCGACGCGCGAGCGAGGGACACAAGGGCAATCATTCCACGGGTTTACGTCATGCGGTAGTGTCCCTCGCTTTCACAACGGACTAGCGTTAGGAACTTGGCGGGCCATCGTTGGTAGCAATGGCCGTAGTTGTATTCGAAGCCCCGTACCGCAACGCCGTGAAGGATTTCTGCCCAAGTTTTTCCGACGCCTCGGTCCCAGGCTCTGCCTGGGACCGCACTGGCGAGGA
>CBDUAB010000405.1:0-4768 GCA_965365045.1 uncultured Planctomycetales bacterium | reverse complement strand
AACATTCTCCACGCAGGGTGGCCCGGAGGCCTGATCGTGGGAGGCTTGCTTTCCTTCTTCATGGTCGGAAAAGTTCGCTGGGAATTCCAGATTGCCCTCTTCCTAATCCCCGCCGTCATATACGGAGCTATGCTCATCGGACAGAAGTTTCCAAGATCCGAGGCGAGCGAACATGGAGTGGCCTATTCGGATATGCTCAAGGAACTCGGCATGCTCGGTGCGTTGGTAATTTGCATACTGCTGGGACTCTTCTTTGCCAACGACGTCGGATGGTCTCTTATGATTTCCTATGGTGTTGCGATCGCCATTCTTTTGCTCTTTGGTGTCGTCACCCAGTTCACTCTCGGCCCTGCCATACTGGCGTTTCTGCTTGTCATTCATGCGATGGTAGGCTATGTCGAACTCGGAACCGACTCCTGGATCAGCAACATCACAGGCAACATCATGGCCAGCCGCGAGAAGGGTTTGCTCTTGTTCGTCTACACATCGGCCCTCATGTTCACGTTGCGTTTTTTCGCGGGGCCGATTGTTCACAAGATTTCGCCCCTGGGCCTTCTCTTCGCCAGCGCCGTGTTTGGCGCTATTGGACTTCTCGTTTTGGGTGGAGCCACCACAGTTCTCGCTTGTGTCCTGGCCGCCACCATCTACGGCATCGGGAAGACCTATTTTTGGCCAACAATGCTCGGTGTCGTTTCGGAACAGTTCCCCAAAGGCGGCGCCATTACCATTGGAGCAATCGGCGGTGTCGGAATGCTGTCAGCTGGCCTAATGGGCGGCCCGGGGATCGGCTACAAGCAGGATTTCTTCGCCTCAAGAGAATTGCAGAAATCTCCCGAAGTCTACGCCTCCTTCAAGTCATCCACGGAAAATAAATTCCTGTTCTTTCCGGAAATCCAGGGCCTCGACGGCTCCAAGGTGGCGACGATTCAGGGGATACCAGCCAGCGAGCGGACACCGGAGGAAGTCAAAGTTTACGACGCCCACCTCCACGGAGGCCGAACCGCTCTCAAGTACACAGCCATAGTCCCAGCGACCATGGCGGTCTGCTACCTTCTGTTGATCTTTATCTTCAAGGCACGCGGCGGCTACAAACAAATCCACATCGAAGGCAGCGGCGGTCAAGCCAGAGAAGTTCCGTAGCACGGCGGGCGGTAACGCACCTCCCGTGAAGTCCCTTGGCGGCAAGGTATGGTAGGCCGGAACGAGCGGCGCGGGCTTCGTTGCGCCGGTTATCGCTTTACTCGCCGCGCTGTTCCGGCATGAATCGCGAGATCGGCGTCTGTTCGAGTGTCCCGCCGGAACAGCGCGGCGTAGCAACGTTTCAGCAGAATCGACAACCATCGCGCCGCTTGGTCCGGCCTACTTCTGCTTTATTTGCTTTTCCGTGTGATCACCGTTTCCGCGTCACGGTTCTCGCAGTGAATGCCGCCGGGAAGCACCAACTTGTCGCCGTCTCCGCCAGCAACTAGCGCGCTCAGCCGCTCCCACTCACGGTAACCCATCGCTTGGCGTGGCCAATCGTGACCTGTCCAAAGTGCAACAAAAAACTCGCGAATGAGCAATGGTGGATGCGATGCCAATTGTTTCCGGCTAACGACGGTTTGGATTGAATCCTGTTGGACGATGCATGATGAAAACATGGGCTCAACCTGTTGCACAAGGTATCGTTGCGTTTCTTCGGCCAATTCAGACAGCCGCAGCAAAGCTGGGGTGACTTCTGGGTTGTAGTCGTTAGCCAGTTGCGGAATAAGTTCCTGGCGAATGCGATTGCGCGTAAATCTGGTGTCGCGGTTTGATGAGTCCTCGCGATACGGCTGATTCAATTCGGCAAGATAGGCTTCGATTTCCGTACGTCGAAATGGCAGTAGAGGGCGGATAAGTGTTACCGCCGGCGAGAGCACGCGCGTCCGCGGGATTCCCGCAAGTCCGGCGATCCCCGTGCCTCTGAGAATACGATGCAAAACCGTTTCGGCTTGATCGTCGGCCGTATGTGCTGTCGCGATATAACGAGCCCCACGTTGCTCGGCCGTCTGGCGCAGAAATCCGTAGCGCGCTTCTCGCGCTGACGCCTCATTAACGGTGCTCTCCGCCGTGTTCCGCGGGGCGCAAGCCAATTCAAAGTCGATACCGTATTGCTTGGCAAGTTCGCGGACAAACTTGGCTTCTTCGTCCGATTCCACTCCGCGCCAGCCGTGATTGTAATGGCCCACGACCAGCGTCGATTTGCCAGTCGCTTGCAAACGAGTCGCTTGCGAACGAGTCCCTTGCAAACGTACGAGTGCCGTCAATAACGCGACGCTATCGGCACCGCCTGACACGGCGACGAGAACAGGCACCGAGTTCCACACCGACGGTGGCCAGTTATGGGCAAAGCGTTTTTCGAATTCGGCGGATGTCAAAAGCAATAATTACCGGTGGCTTGCGATGGAAGCTTAGAATTTAGGCGATTCGCGTTGTTTTGACATGGACTATGCAGTCTTTTATCGCTCTGTTACGATGTTCTTGAAGTAGTTAAAGGTCTACACCAGACCAACTTCTAATAACAATTTGATTTCGAGCGTCCCCTCCGTTAATGGAGGAGTTGGGCCAGCTGAGAGAATCTTAGCATGGTCGGGATGGTTTGAACCAAGCTGCGACACACTGAGGCTTCCAATTCCTTAAGATCCTCAAACCGCCATCGAGTTGCTAGTTCAATGGACTTGCTGCTGGTTTTCTATCGTTTGGTTGTGGCCGGATGGCTCTCATTGGGAGCTGTCAGGATGCAACCCCAGACGGCGCCTGTGGGTAGTCGCAGGCTGAGGGTTACCCCACAGCCACGATACACATCTTTCGGCGCGGTCTTTTTTGGCGGTCAGGCCACGATTGTTTCTCATGCCCTTTCTGTGTTCGGGGCGCAGCTGCGCGCCGACCGAAGCATCCAACGTCCGGGTTTCGCCGCGCGAGCCGGTGCATTGGAGCGCGGCCGCGGGTTTGGGGCGTGGTAGATTGCTGAGGCTTTTTGGTTTGGCCAGTGTCAAAGCAGGGTGCTGATTGGCACTTGGTTTCATTAACCGAACCGACCGCCTTGTTTCTCTTTTGACAGGCATATCGCCAGTCTTGCGGGTAGCCAAGATCGCTCGACATAGGTCGAGGAACTGATCGTGGATATTTACGTACTTGCTGTTTTTTTCGTTCCGTCATTGACCCTGCTAGGGGCTCTTGAAGGTAATTTGCTGGTGTTGGCATTAACGGCGGCGGCGGCGATGTTGGGCGTCGCCGCGGTCAAGTTCTTGGACCGTCTGCGACGAAAGGATGTCGAGAACGAAGCCCGCATGATTTTAGAGAAGACACATCAGGAGGTTGTCAACCGCAAGAAGGAGGCTGAACTCGAAATTAAGGAAGAGATGATCAAGCAACGCGGCGATCACGAACACGAAATGATGCGTTCTCGTGACGAGTTTCGCGAGCGCGAACGGACGCTCGATAAGCGTCAGGAGTCTTTAGACCAAAAAGCAGATGCGTTGACGAAGCAGGAACGCATCGTAGAAAGCACTCAACGGCGACTTTCGGAAAAGCTCGAGGACACTGAACGACGCAATGGAGATTTGGCTAAGTTGCTTGACATGCAACGGCAAACTCTGCATGAAGTGACCGGATTGAGCCGCGACGATGCCACCAAGAAGCTGCTCGAGATGCTGGACACCGAGCTTACGCAGGAAACCGGATCGCTAGTAATCAAGCATCGCAAAAAGATGGATGAGGTCTGCAAGGAACAGGGACGCGAAATCTTGCTCACGGCATTGCATCGTTTTGCCGCGGCGCACACGGCCGAATCGACAACCAGCACGGTGGGAATTCCGAGCGATGAAATGAAAGGGCGAATCATTGGTCGCGAAGGTCGTAACATTCGGGCATTTGAAAAGGAAACCGGTGTTGACGTAATCATCGACGACACACCTGGTGTTGTCGTTGTGAGCGGCTTCGATCCGGTGCGTCGAGAGGTGGCTCGCGTCGCGCTCAATAAGCTAATTTCTGATGGCCGGATCCATCCTTCTCGCATTGAAGAAGTCGTGGGAGAATCGCGCGGCGAAGTAGAACAATTCGTCAAACAACAGGGCGATGAGGCTTGTCAAGAAGTTGATACTCACGGACTACACGAGCGCATTTTGGAAATGTTGGGCCGGCTGCATTTTCGCACAAGTTATAGTCAAAACGTGTTGCGGCATTCGATTGAAGTGGCGTTCTTGGCGGGCATGATGGCGGAACTCATCGGGCTCGACGGTACGTTGGCTCGGCGCTGCGGGTTGTTGCACGACATTGGAAAAGCGGCTGATCATGAATTGGAAGGAGGGCACCCCAAGATCGGTGCCGATCTGTTGAAGCGTCATGGCGAACCGCCCGAAGTTGTACATGCGGCGCTCGGCCACCACGATGACATAGTCACGGAACATCCCTATACGATGTTGGTGGCGACAGCCGACGCGTGTAGTGCATCGCGTCCCGGTGCACGCCGCGAGACTCTCGACCGGTACATCAAGCGAATGGAAGAACTTGAATCGATCGCGAGCGGTTTTGCGGGCGTGGATTCCGCCTACGCAATTCAAGCTGGTCGCGAATTGCGCGTCATCGCCAATGCAAACGAGGCAGACGACGCGACAGCCGCAAAAATCTGTCGCGACATTGCCAAAGCGTTTGAAGAGCAGCTCACGTATCCGGGCGAAATTAAAGTCACATTGGTTCGCGAATCTCGTTTTACGGAGATAGCGCGCTAATCGCGAATGACTAATGT
>CBDUAB010000404.1:0-4772 GCA_965365045.1 uncultured Planctomycetales bacterium | reverse complement strand
TTGTCCTGAAAGACATTGTGCAGCGTATCAAGAACAGAGAGCGATCGTATTGCGTACCTATCAACGTAACGAAATACGGCATGACGCGGCGGGACGGAAAACTGCGTGATGCCGTCAATGATGCGGACTATGTTATCGCTGACGGATTGCCAATCGTGTGGCTTGCGAGGCGTTTGGGATACGATGACGTGCAACGCATCACAGGTATTGATTTGGCGGAGTCGTTGTGTGCTAGCGCCGCGAAGAACGGTTGGAGGTTGTATTTCTTGGGCGCCTCACCGGAGCGTCTGGCGCGAGCGGTGAGCTGGCTATCCCATCGTTACCCTGACGTGGCTATTTGCGGTTCACGGCACGGATACTTTCAACAGCGCGAGATACCGGGCTTGATTCGAGATATCAATGAGAGTCGCCCTGACATGCTCTTTCTTGGACTGGGCTTGCCACAAAAAGAGTATTTTGTAGCGGACCATTTTGAGTCACTCGACGTGCCGTTCTGCATTACGGTTGGCGGAGCATTCGATATCTGGGGTGGTGCAAAGAAACGAACACCGCGTGCGTTGCAGCATGTCGGCTTGGAATGGTTGTATCGCACGGCGTACGACTGGCGAAAGGCGTCGACTCTGGCCTGTTATGCGCGCCGCTACATGCTGGATTACACGTTCTTGCATCGGACCTGAATGGCATTGCGGTAGCAACGTATCAAACCGGATAGACGCCCGACCAGTAGCACCAAACGGAAAATTGGTCGTTTCACGTCCACGTTGGCATTTTACGGTAACCCGACGCGTATTCGTCATTAGTCATTCCTTAGTCGTTAGACATTAGTCATTTTCCCAAAGACGTCCCTGGATCACGTACGTTGATTCAGTCCGTCGCCATACGCTCCAGAGAATCTCCAACCGTCGGTCTTTCACCGGCTTTCACATCCTGGCGGCGGATTGTGTGGAACCTTTTGAGGGTCTTGTTCGCCTGCGCCATGGCTGCGATTTGTTCAGCATAGGCGGCCAACTTGGAACCTGGGAATGCCCAGAGGGCCACTTCGTCGGACAATGAGTCCAAGTATGCTCGGGCTCCACAGCAACCGAGGCTGAGTGCTGCTTTCCCCGAATTTATCACTTGCGGAATGACAGCGCAGGCAGGACGTCCCATTGCCGGAGGAGCTCCGTTGTCAACTCGTTGAGCAGCTTCGGTGATAACCAGGCTCTGATGCGGCTGTGCGAACAGCAGCACCACATCGGGCGTCAACGGAGCCTGCGCGAGTGGCGCGTAAACAACGTACCTGCTCTGCTGACCGAGAACGGGAATTGCAGCAACTTCATCCTCGGTCACATAATCAAGGTCGCCCATGACCTTGAGCACTTCACCTAGCTCCGTGGAGTAGCTCGCGGATGGTTCGGCCAAGTTATGTGTGTGAACACCGATGGCACAAAGCTCGTGGTCCGCCGTCGACGTCACGAATGGACCTTTCGCGGCTTCCTCCCAAAACACGCAGCCGGCGGGCGCATTTCCGTCGTATCGCGGTACGCCTTCCGGTGCTTGCTCGGCAAATGAAATGGCAATGGGCGGCAGCGACAAGAGCAAGCTTTCACTGAGTACACGCGCCACGTCGGTATAGTCGACCATGATTGGTCCTCCAAAGTTTCTGTCCAAGTCGCATTCATTCTATCAGATCAGATCGGTTGTGTTTCATCAGCCCGCACGTGCCGTGCGCCGAACCATTTTTTCGCGGAATTCGGCTGAACTACACATCGCTATCGTTTTTTGGGCGGAATCCCACATCTCAGTCTACGGCCGGCTCATTTGTTCTCAGTTCCACTTGCGGTAAGATACTGTTCATAAAGTACTTTGGCGGCATTGGCTGGAGGTGCCATCGCCGCGACAAACACCCTTCTTCACCGTGGAGAGTTTCATGCGAACACTGCCCAAATCTTTCTGCCTCGTGTTGCTCGTACTGTTTATTATGCCAGTTGCTGGAAACGCCAAAGCCAACGCTGAGAAGATCAAGGTGCTGGTCGTTACCGGTTTCGACGTAGGTTCACACCAATGGCAGGAGTCGACCAAACTTGTCGAGGCCATTCTGGAAGAGACTGGCCGGTTCGACGTTACGATTAGCATAGACAAGGAGGTGTTTGCGTCGCCTTCGCTGAGTGATTACGGTGTCGTCGTCTTGAGTTACGGTTTTTGGAACGAAGCTGATCCCAGCGAGCAGGCAAAAGCGGGATTGCTGAACTATGTAAAAAGTGGTGGCAACGTGGTGGCCCTGCATTTCGCTTGCAGTTCGTTTCAGGATTGGGAAGAGTACGGCGTGTTGCTGGGGCGAGCTTGGAAAAAAGGCGTCGGCGGGCACGGCCCGTACGGTGAGTTTGCTGTTAACATCAAGGACACCGAACACCCCATTACCAAAGGATTGGAAGATTTCAAGACAGAAGATGAGCTGTACGCCAAGCTTAGCGGCGATGAAGAGATCGAAGTCTTGGCGTCCGCTTATTCCGATTGGAGCACGAAGGTTGAGCCGATCGTGTTTGTGAAACGTTACGGTCAAGGCCGTGTGGTCCATAATGTGCTGGGACACGGACTCGACTCGAAGCAAAACACGTCTTATCAAAAGCTATTGTGTCGCGGCGTCGAGTGGGCGGCGACGGGTGAAGTTACGCTGGATTAAATTGTCTGGTGGTGATCAGCGCTCCACGGAGACAAGCTCGCGTGGTGGCAATCGCGAACGAAGTAAACACGACGACGCATTACGCCAAGAGCGCGCGCACGACTTCACCGTGCACATCGGTCAACCGAAAGCGCCTTCCTTGGTATCGAAACGTCAATCGTTCATGATCCATGCCCAGAAGATGTAAAATGGTCGCTTGCAGGTCGTGAACATGCACCGCATCGTTGGCAATATTGTAGCAATACGGATCGGACTCACCGTGACTGATTCCTGGGCGGATTCCACCGCCGGCCATCCACATCGTGAAACAGCGTGGATGATGGTCACGGCCAAAATCGTTGCCACCGAGCTTGCCTTGACAATAATTCGTGCGGCCAAACTCACCTCCCCAGATGACGAGTGTATCGTCCAGCAATCCACGACGTTTGAGGTCCGTCACGAGCGCCGCGGACGCTTGATCGGTTTCTCGGCATTGCGTCGTGATGTCGGCCTTGAGTCCACTGTGCTGGTCCCAACCTGGATGATAAAGCTGTATGAACCGCACGCCCCGCTCGGCCAGCCGACGTGCCAGCAAACAGTTGGCGGCGAATGTCCCGGGATTCTGTGCATCTTTGCCGTATTCTTCGAACACATACTCCGGCTCATTCGACAAATCGGTCACGCCAGGAATCGAAGCCTGCATGCGAAAAGCAAGCTCGTACTGAGCAATCCGGGCTTCGATTTTCGGGTCCGAAGTTTGTTCGAGCTGTAGCCGATGTAATTTGGTCAAAGCATCCAACATTTGGCGGCGACTACGGCGATTGACTCCGGCCGGATTGCTCAGATAGAGCACGGGTTCCTTGCCAGAACGAAAGCGCACGCCTTGATGTTTCGACGGCAAGAACCCGCTTCCCCACAAGCGTGATACCAGCGGTTGGCCACCTTTGTCTTTGGTAACCATCACGACAAATGCGGGGAGGTTTTCGTTTTCAGTTCCCATGCCGTAGCTCAGCCAAGCACCCATGCTCGGCCGGCCGGGAAACTGCGAACCGGTCTGAACAAAAGTCACCGCGGGGCCATGATTGATCGCTTCGGTGTACATCGATTTGATAAAACACAAATCATCGGCGATCGACGCCGTGTGCGGCAGCAACTCACTAAACCAGGCACCCGACTGTCCGTGTTGAGAAAACTTGAACGGCGAACCGACCAACGGCAGACTCGCTTGATTGCCACTCATAGCCGTCAAACGTTGTCCTCGGCGGATTTCGTCCGGCAATTCTTCGCCATGTTTCTCATTCAACAGCGGCTTGTAATCATATAAATCCATTTGCGACGGACCGCCGGATTGGAATAAGAAGATAACGCGTTTGGCTTTGGCTGCATGATGCAGTGGCGAAACAGCCAGCCGTGTCGCCGCGTTGACACCACTTGATCCAAGTAGATCGGCCAACGCAATACCACCCAGTCCCATACCGAACTGGTTCAGAAACTGCCGCCGGCTCATGCCAACGGACGACTCAAATCCCATACAATGTTTGGTCATTTCTTCATCACACATTCATCGTAATTCATCAACGCATTGGCCACGACACCGACGGCAGCCAAGTGAATGGCATCCACGGCGGGATCGGCCTTTGCGTCACCCGTGGCAAGGAAATCCGCGGCGTGCGTGGGCTTGTCCTTGAAGTATTCAAATTGCTGCTCATATAGCTCTTGCAATACGAGACGTTCTTCGTCGCTGGGCAATCGACTTGTCAGCGTTCGAAAAACATCGCGCAGCACGGCTGGAGTATCGTCACCATGCTTTACGATCATCCGCTGTGCCAACATCCTAGCTGCTTCGACAAACTGCGGGTCATTGAGCAACACGAATGCTTGCAAGGGCGAGGAAGTCCGTTCGCGCCGAACACGACAGACATCTCGCTTGGCGGCGTCCAATGTCATCATCACCGGCGCCGGTCCGGTGCGTTTCCAATAAGTGTAAACGCTGCGGCGGTAAAGCCCGTCCCCTTTGTCACGATCCACTGGCTTGAAAGACACTCCGACTTCGTAAGGCCGCACGGGGGCCCCGCCCAGTTTGTTCACCAACAAGCCGCTTACCATCAGCCCATTGTCACGAAGCATTTCC
>CBDUAB010000403.1:0-4776 GCA_965365045.1 uncultured Planctomycetales bacterium | reverse complement strand
CCGTTGATCGCGGCCCCGAAGTGAACATCATCAGCAATCTGGCTGATTCCGCCACCGGCAGCCGGAACCGTCAAATAGACGTCATCTCCCTCGTTTCCGTCGAGTGCAAAGTCATTCGGTCCCGGATTGTCCGGATTTGGATTGAAGTGCGTTTCGTCAAAGACAAAATACTGTCCCGCGCCTAATATCGCGCCGTCAGGAATCTGATATTTTTGCAAACTGTTGGCGGCGTCACTCAGATACCAACCGCTGATATCCACGGGACTCGACGTCGTGTTTAGCAGTTCGATCGAATCGAAGACTCCTGGTTCGTCAGTGTTCGTCAACACTTCATTAACGACGACGCCCACAGGGTCCGATCCGACGGTGCCGGGCGAGCCGCCAAAATCAGTACTGCCACGCCAGCTTGAATACTTACCGAGCGAGGCACCCGCGGTGCCAACAAATTCCAGCGTTCCACCCACACCGTCGGCAACCGATGGCCACGGATCCGCATCGTTGTATTCAAAACTGGCTAAGGGATCGCCGAGACCGTCGACAAGCGTGATTTGTTCGCCGCCATTGCTCAGACGACCACTGCTGAAACTGCCCAGCACGTTGACGGACGTGCCGTATCGCAGCTCAAATGCCGCGACATCCTTAACCACAACCCCGTATTCACCGGGATCCAGATTCGTTGTCGGGAACGAGAACTCTATGCCGTCAGTGAATTGCAATCCGGCTAACGAAACAGAATCGCTGCCATCGTTTTGGACTTCGATAAATTCAAAATCATCATTGTCCAAGTCCGCGTCCATTTCCAATTCAGCTGGCGTTGGATTGTGTGGATTGTAGTTGACTTCCGTAATCGCTATTGTTGGTTGGGTCACTTGGAAGAACTCTTGAGTGAGTGGTGACCATTCTCCATCCAATGTGGCACGGGAATTCAGCAGCGTGTTTTCATCGATGGTTATCCCGGCGGGGTCATAAGCAATGGCAGAGGAACTTACCGCGCCGCCGCTGACGCGCGGATCAGAACCGTCGATCGTATAGAAGATATCACCAGAAAAATCTTCATCGCCAAGCTGCTTACGCCCGATCAACTCGTAACCGATGAGAAAGTCCGAGCTGCCGGCACTTTGGTTCAGCCCATGAACCGCCAACACGTTGCCGGATTCCACCAAGGCTTCCTTGGCCGCATCATCTAACACAAATTCTTCGAGCAACACTGCCGCGCCGTCGTCGTGCGTGGTCGTTGCGCTGGAATTCCACGTCGCATTGGCGGGCGCGTTGGCCCGGGCGATTTCGACACCGTTTAGATAGGCGATGAAGCCATCGTCGTAACGGATTCCTAGAATGAGATCGTCGAATTCATCGACCAGCGAACCGTCGTCATCGGAGTCATCGACATTGAATCTGATAAACGGTCGGATGTACACGCTCGTCGTACCCGAAGGGACGTCTGTTCTGATCAAATCCTCGTAGCCAGTGCCATTTTCGTAGCCAATATCACCCGGACTGAGCGAGGAAAAAGCGGCTTCATTGAAACCAGGTTCGACCCACGTCTGACCAAAGTTCGCATCGAACGCAGCGTCCGGAACGAGAATCTTTGTGATAGCCGATGTGGTAAGCGTTTTATCATTGATCGTTGCATTTCCGGGTACGGATAAGCTGACCTGCGTGCCCGCTTCCACATCTCCGCTGGTAGGATCAGCGGTGGGCGCGTCAAAATTGGGGTACCACGCTATGACCGCCGGAGAGCAAGTGGCCGGATTCGGATTCGGCACGACCGAACTGCTGCCCGCACAGCGGAATTGATTCAGGAGATGCTCATTGCGATCCGCAACAAAATCGAGCGTAGTTTGAACCGCGTTATCCCAATTCGTCTTGGTGAACGGTGCGGTACGTTTGGCATCACCCCAGCGCGCGGATTCAGCGATGATCGCCATATCGAATTGGTCCGCGCGTGTTTGGAGCATTGCCCGCATATTCACTGGATCCAAAACGTTACCCGGCTCCATGAACTTCGTCACTCGATCGATGAAATGTTGGCGGTAGTCACTATTGGTATTGGCCAACTGCTCGTGCATCCAATGCCCATTGAACAGATCCAACGGCCTACCATTATTCACCAACGGTGAGACCATGTTGAAGTTGGCACTCGCCCCATTGCCCGTGTCCAACGAATGTTCCGAATCGTGCTCGATAAACTTCCATCCATCCGGGTTTTCGCGATTGTAGATCGCATAGTAATTGTTCAGTTGAGGACGAGTGAACTTGGAACCGGGCCCGTCCGCATCACTTGTGTAATAGGTGATAATCATGTAGTCGATGAGATTATCGACATCCAACATGCGCTCGTACTCAAGGTTTCGAGTACCGTCGGGATTGAATCCCTGCACACGATAGTAGTCCTCCATGTTGGCATCACTGAGTCCGCCCGCTTTGACAAATTCATTATGCAGCCTTTCCGTCGAATCAAACGTGCCGTCAATGGCAGCTATGCTTCGTTGACCGATTTCGTTGTGCACGACGTCCCAATCTTCTTTGTCACCGCCAAGGTTTTCCGCGGCGAAATCGGATCCCGGTCGTTCCTCGGTTTGGAACAACCCCCAGTACATACCATTGACGTACATGTGGTAGAAGTCGCCGCGCGTGCTGGGCTGTCCCATCGCCAATTGCAGATCGCGCGAGAAGATATCGCGCAGGAATACGTTGCGGGCATCATTCTGGAATGCCCACGAATAATTTTGCGTGGTCCGCAAATCGATCTTGTCGAACTGGTCCACGCCTCGGCCAGCGAACAAATCATAATTCAGTTTCGAATCGCCATACTCCTGGCGGAAAAAGAAGCGGAATGCGTGTTTGGGATTGTTGTTACTGCGGCTGAATCCACCACGCACGCGCACGCCGGCATTCACTTGGAATCCATCGTCGGGGCCTTCTCCATCAGGATAAATCAGTTCCAGAGAACTCGGACGTTCCCAGGCCTTTCCGCGGTTGCCGGCTCGGGTGTAAATCCCTTCGTTACCGAAGATATCCTCCAAATCCATAATCAGCGACATCGTTGGTACCTGCGTCAGCGCCTCTTCCATCAACGGGCCCCAGGTTGGGCTGTTAACAATGTCCGGATCCATGCCCCACGCAGACGGTGTACCGCCCGGATTCCAGTTCGTCGGAACTCCTTCCGGTCTCTGTCCGTCCGGAGCCTGGGTAAGGATGTCATCAATGAACAAGTAAGTCGTCGTCGCGGTTCGCGACGGCGCCGCGTTATCCATGAACGCTTTGGCACGCAGGGCGGTCGTGGACGAAACTGTCAGCGGGCCCTGATAGAGCATTGCATTTTCGTTGTCGGGAGATGGCTCTGTACCGTCAAACGTGTACCAAATGTCAGTGTTTGCCGTCCCGTTGGTGATCTCGAGTTGGAACGGCTCTTCGTAGAAGCCATGTGGCACCGACAAGCTCGTATCACCGATAAAGATCTCGACACCCAGATTATTGGCGGCACCGGGCGTCGGCAGCGGGAAAAACACTCGCGGCGCCAAAGTTACGGGCGGCGGAACGTCCGGCGTTCGCTGATTGGGGAGGATCTCGAGAAGTTCAAATTCCCCCTCTTGAAAACCGTCCGTTGATGACGCGTACAGCAACTCTAATGACGCGCCGCCATCGCGTTCAAAGTACACCAAATCGAGTGTGTGCGCACCGGTCGAAAGATTGATCGTGCCGGATTGAGTCGATACGTCGTGACGTGCGTTGTCCACGATTACGTCGGCGCCATCAATTCGCAGGCGACTGCCCTCGTTGCTGCTGATCGCAAAAACAAAGTCGCCTTCGGATCCTTCCGGAACAAGGATTGTGGCCGTCGCGTTGAGTGCAAAGTCGTCGTCATCGCCAATGAAATCATCCAAGGGGAACGCTTCATCCGAGCCAAACAGTCCATTTTCTCCGCCCGCGCCGGTGTCGTATAAGTTGATACGGTCGTAAGTGAACGTGAATTCATCCGCGACTCCCGGGTCGCCGGCCGGCAAAGCCAATAAGGCATCGACATCGGCCAATGGGTTGTTACCGCCGCCAACCTGACCGGGAACCTGACCGGCAAAGTTATCCGACGCATTCACTTGACGGACGGAGAACCGATCGCGATTAACGCCGATCTGACGATTGGCGGTACGGACCTCAAATGGCGTTAACGTCTCCGACGCTAGATCGGCGATCGCGTCACCCGGCAACGCCATGTCCCAGACAGCGATCTCGTCAATTGCGCCCTTGAAGAAAATGTTGGTCCATCGGCCGATCGTAAAGGCAACCGAGTCGTCCGTCGTTAAATGCGGTGCGTCGGCTTCTTGCCTCACCTCGCCATCGATGTAAAGTTTGACCATCTCACCGTCGTACGTCGTCGCGAAGTGGATCCAAGTATTGGCCGTTACGCTGGTTGAAATCCGGCTTGTACCGACTGGATCACCGTCGATGTTGGTCCCCAAATACTCCAAGGAGAAAAGAGAACCGAGCGGCGCCACCGAGCGGAAGGCAAAATCCGTGTCGCCCGCGCCCAGCTCAAACACACCACCGCTGGTACCTTGAAAAAAGATCGAGCTGCGTATCCAGCCCGCCATCGTGCGCTGTACGCCGCCTGAGAAATCCAAGTCGGTTGCTGTTTTGCCGGTTTCAATGAATTCATCGACGCCGTCAAAGTTCAACGCCGTCGCACCGCCATTTCGACCTTGTATCCAATCGCCGGCCTCCATGTTATTGATCGTGCCGTCGCCACCGTTGCCACTGATGTCGGTCAGCGTGGTG
>CBDUAB010000402.1:0-4776 GCA_965365045.1 uncultured Planctomycetales bacterium | reverse complement strand
TGTCCAATGAAACCAGCGTATCCGTTAACCCAATCAGCCGCCACGCGTTAGCGTCCGGTTGTGGCCGGGGGAACCGAGTGCTAACGCACCGGGGCTGATCCTAGAAATAAGCTGTGACAAAGCACTAGACGCCATCGTTCTTCTTCCGAACCGGCTGCTTCGCGAGGCGCCCTCAGCGAATGCGTTCTGATTTCTCAAGAAGAACCTCACGTCGAACAACTCGTGCGACAACCTGACGGTCGTTGGCTGCTATCCGACACCAGCAACCCGCACGCTACGCTGGAATTGGCTTCTATCAATTGCCAGCTTCGGCTTAGTGAGATATACGCCCGGGTTGAGTTCGCATCACCCGATGTGGATGAGTGATCAATTACGGCCGCATGGCACGCAGGGAAGTTCTGGTGGGCACATCTAGTCGAAGCTGGCGTCGCCTGCAGCCTGCCCGCGCTGGTTGGCCGTATAGTGGCGCCGAGTAGTCGCCGTTGGCATGACGGGAGCGGATTCTCATAATCCCGCGTTACTGGCCAATTATAATATACAAGTCGTGCGTTGTCTGCGTTGCATCACGTTTGCGCAGCTACACAAGGGGTGGACACGGGCATCCGCCGAATGATTGTTGAGTTCGCCGTTGCATTTGCCTGTGGCGGGGCGCATTTATTAACTGGATCGATATCTTATGAGCGACTTACTTGAGTTTTTTGAAGAACTGCTCTATCAGAGTATGGGGAGCGTTCGGTTTACTCAGAATTCCCCGATACTTCCGGACGTATGGCTTCGTTACGCGAAGGAACCAGGACGCCCTCATGATCTTCTGTTGACGCCGCACACTGATAGCACGCCGGTAGTGCTCGCCAAGCATCTGCGAGAGCGATTAAAGAAACATCGGGAGAAAAATGACGATAGTAAAGTTCTCAAAGATCGCGACAAATCGCTGCGGCCGGACGGCGCGCAGATCGCCTTTAACGAGACGACGGTCGTGGCACGATTGTGGTTCCTGGAAGTAATTCAAGTTGCTTTGCCGTTGACCAAGTGGTGGCGCAAGTATCTGCTACATGGCGAAGGGGAAGACTACGCGAACAAGTTCAAAACCGATTCGGAAGGTTTTCGAGCCGCTCTTGCCCAGGCTCTGAGAGCGACAAGTCGTTTGGAAATGATGAAAGACGATTCCATTAGCACGATGGAAACGTTGGGGGTTCCTCCAAACCTGTTGTGGCTTGCCCGCGTTGTCGGCATGCTGGCATTGATCGAAGCGGAATACTGGGCCGCGCGCAATGGGCAGAGCGGGACGAAAAAAGAGGAGAGCGGCGGACTCTATGCGGACGCTGAAAGCTGCCGCAAGCTGGCTGACGACAGCGATCGGGTCGTCGACGCATTGTACCACGTTCTTGAGGGTGTTCTCTCTATTGGTAAGGCGCCGATATGTTTGTGGAGTATTAACCGCAATCGCACGACCGAAGCCAGTGTCCATCGATCGGTGAGAACCGTGAAGGCGGATGCCGTACAGACGGTTTTCGATGTGCGTGGAAAAAACATTCGCTGGGCGGTCATCGATAGCGGCATCGACGCCCGGCACTTGGCGTTCCGCAAACGGGACGAAGAAAACGGTGCACCCCTGGGACCCATGAAGGGAAGGTCCAAGGCGACGCTCGAGTTTAAATTGGGCGAGCCCACGCTTGCGGAAGAGAATCCGAAGTCGAGCTACGGCAAAGGCGCCTTCGTGAAGAACCCACGAAGCAGGCGCTGGGACAATCAAACGCGCGTCGTTGCCACTTACGACTTTACGAAAATGCGCAAGCTGTTAAGCGCTGATCCCGATTCGCTCGAGGGTGTGCCGGAGGAAATCCTCCAGCGGGCCAGTACGCTGGGACTTAAAAGCGATCTAAAAAAGGCCCTCAAGTTCGGGCGCATGATCGATTGGGAGTTGCTGAAGCCTCTGCTGGAGATCAAGCACGACAGTGACTACCAACCTCCGAAGCATCATCATGGAACTCACGTTGCCGGAATCATCGGCGCCGACTGGCGGGAAGGGGAACATGCCTTGAGTCCAAAGGATGCGAGATGCGGCGTCGCGCCCGAGATCGAACTATATGACTTGCGGGCACTAGGTCCCGACGGCGGCGGCGACGAATTCTCGATCCTCGCCGCGATGCAGTTTGTACGCAGCCTGAACTCGCACCGAAATCTGATGGCGATACACGGCGTCAACCTGAGCTTCTCGATTCGTCACGAGGTATCCAACTTCGCCTGCGGAAGGACGCCGGTATGCGAGGAAGCGGAGCGTCTGGTGGGCAGCGGCGTGGTTGTTGTCACGGCCGCGGGAAATCGCGGACGGGCTCGATTCATGACGGCCAACAACGTTTTCGAGGAGGGTTATCGCGATGTAAGTATTACCGATCCCGGCAACGCCGGCGCCGTGATCACGGTGGGAGCCACGCACCGGCATGAGCCGCACAATTACGGCGTGAGTTATTTTTCCAGTCGTGGTCCGACTGGCGATGGGCGGCTGAAACCGGACCTTGTGGCACCTGGCGAAAAGATTTACTCGACGGTGCCGAATGATGGAGAGCGCGAATTGGATGGCACGAGCATGGCAGCGCCGCACGTGAGCGGCGCCGCGGCATTGCTGTTGGAGCGAAATTTCGAACTCGTCGGACAACCCAATAAGATCAAGAGTATCCTTTGCGAATCGGCCACCGACTTAGGCCGCGAGCCATACTATCAGGGCACCGGTATGCTTGATATATTGAGAGCCTTGCAGTCGGTGTAAGCGCAGGATGGAGATGCCAATCCACGGAGAAGAAACCGATGACCTTTTCGCTCGAAGCCGTATTCGCTTTGCATGGAGACGCATTAATACTGCACTACGGCCCAACCGATCCGCATCCCAATTGGATTCTGATCGATGGCGGGGCGCGGGGAACGTACAGAAACTTTCTCGGACCGCGGCTCAAGCAGTTAAAGGAAGATTGGCAGATCGACGGATCGATCCCTTTACAGATGGTCATGGTCAGCCACATCGATTCTGATCACATCGCGGGTGTGCTGGATCTATTCAAAAACCTGAAGGACAACCGACAAACACCCCTCTGTGAAGTCGGCAACCTATGGCACAACAGCTTCGACGACGTGATCGGTAACGAGGACGAGGAACTGATTTCCAAGCTCGTGAAGCCGCCGGGCGGTGTACCGGTCGCTGATGACGACGACATGGACGTCCGTGAAACCGAAGCCGTGGCTGCGAGTGTCGGTCAGGGACGAGACTTGCGTCTGGACGCCGAGGCAATTGGCATCACGACGAACAGTCCATTTGAAGGTAGAAGTGCATCAAAACCGGCACTTGTGCTGGCGAACAATGAAGAGATTCCGCAAGGGCACGGTCTCACGTTTCAAGTGCTGGCGCCCGATATCAATCGGGTTAAGACCTATCAAGAGAAATGGAACAAGTACCTGAAAGAGAAGGGGCTAGAGGAGGTGGAAGCGTCGGCTTTCAACGACCCCTCGGCCTTCAATCTCGCCAGCATTGTTGTTCTGGCCAGGATGGGCGGCCATGAGATGTTGCTGACGGGAGACGCGCGCGGTGACTACATCGTTAACGGTTTGGTGGAAGCCGGTTTGCTTGATTCCGACGCCGCATACCCGGAACGGCAGGAAGGGCAGAAGAAGAGAGAGTGGCGGAAGTCGATAGAAGATGCCGAGAAAAAAGATGTGACTCCGTTCCACGTCGATCTTTTAAAGATCCCCCACCACGGCAGTGCGAACAATGTCACGGTTGGGTTCTTCAGACGCGTAACGGCGGACCACTACTTATTCTCCGGCAACGGCAACCATCACAACCCGGACCCGGAAACATTGCAGATGCTGGCCGATGCTCGCGGCGACGACAATTACACCATGCACTTTACGTTTACGAACGATCAACACGAAACCGAGACCAATGCGAAATTCGCCGCGGCCTTGGCCGAAGTGCATGAGTGGAATGAAACGAAAAAGCCTGCCAACTGCAAAGTCGTTCATCGTGATAAGGGCGACGACATCTATTCGATATCCGTGGATCTGTCCGACGACGAATGATGTGTCGTCGCCGATCACGCCAGCTGACGCGGATTTGAAATAGATGCAACACGTCGTGCCGTTGGTACTCCCAAAATCCGAATATCGAGATTCGAAATATGTTCAACAATCCAAGACAATGTCAACTCGCGGCGTTTTTTCTTCTTCTCAGTGGCAGTATTGTCTTTGCGGAAGTCCAATCGGATTGGCCTGGCTGGCGTGGGCCAGTGGGCAAAGGCAGCACGGAGGAAGGAACTTTTCCAGTTAACTGGGACGCTGAAAATGTTCTTTGGAAAACGCCTTTGCCGGGCAAAGGATGTTCAACCCCTATTGTCTGGGAACAGCGTATCTATGTCACCGCGCCGGCCAATGGCTTGGACGCCGTGATCGCGTTTGGCTGGTCTGGACAGCAGCTATGGCAGACGACGTTCGGCCCGGAAGAGCAAGGTAAGCATCGTAACGGTTCCGGCAGCAACCCTTCCCCAACCACCGACGGCGAAACCGTGTTCGTCAATTTCAAGAGCGGCACGCTGGCCGCGCTCGAGCTGGATGGCACGGTCCGTTGGCAAACTAACCTTGTCGAACGATTCGGTCCAATTTCGTTGTTTTGGGATTTCGGCACGTCTCCAGTATTGACAAACGATTCCGTTGTGATGGCCCGGATGCACGACGGAGAATCGTGGCTCGCCGCGTTTGACAAGACAACCGGTGACATGGTTTGGAAAG
>CBDUAB010000401.1:0-4777 GCA_965365045.1 uncultured Planctomycetales bacterium | reverse complement strand
TCCTGTAGTTTGGCGATCGATTCGTCGAGCTTACCCTCATCTTTTAGCTTTTCGGCTTCCCGATAGAGGTCGTTGATTTCGGCCATGACGGGCCCTCGATTCGAAGTCTGCGGCAATGATTACGCCAGTGAAGCCTGCGCGGCGGCAAGGCGAGCAATCGGAACTCGGAACGGCGAACAACTTACGTAATCCAACCCCACTTCGTTGCAAAAATGAATGGATGCAGGATCGCCACCGTGCTCACCACAGATTCCACATTTGAGTTTCTTGCGCGTGTCTCGGCCGCGCGAAACGCCCATGGCGACCAATTGGCCAACTCCGTCCGTGTCGAGGGATTGGAACGGATCGGTCGGCAAGATTTCTTGCTGGAGATAATCCGGCAGAAAAGTATTAATATCGTCGCGGCTGTATCCGAACGTCATTTGCGTCAAATCATTCGTGCCAAAGCTGAAAAAGTCGGCGTGAGCGGCGACTTCATTTGCGGTTAGCGCGGCACGAGGAATCTCGATCATCGTGCCAATGAGAATATCAAGTTTGCCGGTGTACTTACTGGACTTCTTCGCACTTGCGATCGTGTTTAATGTACGCTCGCGTAGCATTGCCAGCTCCGCGGCGGTTCCCACCAACGGAATCATGATTTCCGGCTGGACATCGATTCTCTTTTTCTTGCAATTGATCGCGGCTTGGACGATCGCGGTCACTTGCATCTCGAGAATCTCCGGATAGGTAACGCTCAAACGACATCCTCGGTGGCCGAGCATCGGGTTAGCTTCGTGCAACTGCTCCACGCGCTGGCTTACCTTCGCGGGAGAGAGCTTGAGCGACTTGGCAACGTCACGTTGGCTTTTTGCGTCGTGGGGCAAAAACTCATGCAAGGGCGGATCGAGCAGACGAATGGTTACCGGTAAGCCATTCATCGCTTTGAAGATTCCCTCAAAGTCGCGACGCTGATAGGGCAGTAGTTTGGCAAGTGCTTTCCTTCGATCGGATTCCGTTTCAGCCAAGATCATTTCCCGCATTGCCGTAATACGACTTTCGTCAAAGAACATATGCTCGGTACGGCAAAGTCCGATGCCTTCAGCACCGAACTCTCTGGCACGCTTGGCGTCTCCGGGCGTGTCGGCGTTCGTACGAACCTTCATGCGACGGTACTTGTCGGCCCACTTCATCACCTGCATGAAACTAGCCGAAAGTTTCGGCTGAATTGTTTCCACAACGCCGGCCATCACTTCACCGGTAGCCCCGTCGATCGAAAGCGTGTCCTTGTGTGAAAAAGTCTTGCCATCGACCCTAATCCGCCGTGCCTTTTCATCAATTTGGATCTCGCTGGCGCCGGCAACACAGCAACGCCCCCAGCCACGCGCGACAACGGCAGCGTGACTTGTCATGCCGCCCGTGCTCGTCAAGATCCCCGCGGCGCTATGCATGCCATCGATGTCCTCGGGACTTGTTTCCTTGCGTACGAGCAGTACCTTTTCACCGTTTTGCGTCCGCTCAACCACTTCATCTGCCGTAAATGCCAACTTGCCAACAGCAGCGCCTGGAGAAGCGGGCAGACCGTTGGCGAGTACCTCCGCTTTGTTCTTGGCCTTCGGCGAGAAACTGGGCAGTAGCAATTGCGTCAGGTCCGCGGCGGGGATTCGTTTGAGCGCCGTCTTTTCGTCGATCAACTTCTCTCGAACCAAATCGCAGGCGATCTTAACTGCCGCGGCACCGGTGCGCTTGCCGGCGCGCGTCTGCAGCATAAACAGTTTACCTCGCTCAATCGTGAACTCGATATCCTGAACATCTCGATAGTGGTCCTCAAGCGTCTTTTTGATACCGAGCAGCTGGTTGTAAACGCGCTTGTTCCATTTCTTCATTTCCTCGACCGGTTGTGGTGTACGAATACCAGCTACCACATCTTCGCCCTGGGCGTTCACGAGGAACTCGCCATAAAAACGATTCTCGCCCGTGGATGGATCGCGTGTGAACGCGACGCCTGTTCCCGAGTCCGCGCCCATGTTTCCATACACCATGGATTGAACGTTCACGGCCGTACCGAGCAAGCCACGGATGTTCTCCACTTCGCGGTATCGCACCGCCCGAGCCGTCATCCAACTCGCAAACACAGCTTCAATCGCCAATTCGAGTTGACGATACGGGTCCTGTGGAAATGATTGCTTTGTGTGTTGCTTGTAAACCTTTTTGTACGCTTCACAAAGTTCCTTCATGCCCACATCTGGCACATCGTTATCTTGCTTGGCCTTGTACTTCTTCTTGATCTTATTGAAGGCAGTCTCGAAGTGGTGATGACCGATATCCATGACAACATCACCATACATGTTGATAAGCCGCCGGTAGGCATCGTAAGCAAATCTTTCGTTGTCGGTGACTGCTGCCAGGCCTTGCACTGATTCGTCCGTAAGTCCAAGGTTCAGAATCGTATTCATCATTCCCGGCATCGAGACCGCCGCGCCAGATCGGACCGAAACGAGAAGCGGATTTTTGCGGTCACCAAACTTCTTACTCAGCTCCCTCTCCAACACTCGCACATTCTTGCCGATCTCCTCATGGAGGCCCTTGGGCAGCTTACTCTTGTTCTTGTAGTAGAGATCACAAACGGAAGTTGTGATGGTAAAGCCGGGTGGAACTGGCAGGCCAATTCCAGTCATTTCGGCCAAATTGGCACCCTTCCCTCCGAGCAGTTCCTTGTCTTTACTACTACCCTCAGTGCGCGTCTTGCCAAAGTAATAAATCATTTTGGTGGCGCGGGCAGCGGTTTTCTTTTTGGCTCGTTTCGCCATGTCTTCTTACCTTGTCGTGTTGTATTTTCTTGGGAAGGATTTGAGCCGAAGTTTCGGCCCTGATTATAGAACCCGGGCGCATCGATACGTCGGTGCGCCGTTATAGACGAGCCCGGCATCGTATCAACGGTAGAACGTATCGTCAACCAACGGCAGACTTGCACACGGGATTTCGAACATGCGTGGAATTGGGTGGATTGCGATTGCATTTGAACTCGCACTCGCAGTCATCGCATTTGTGGTGGGGCTTTTGTTGGACGTCGATGTGACAAAACTATTCTGGCCGTGCGATCGATTGCCCCAGGCCATTGGCACCACGCTGTTGCTTGCCGTGGCGGCGACCTCGCCGTTGCTGCTCGGACTGGCCATCACATTACACTCACAAATGGCCCGTTTGGTTGAACTGCGACAGCTTGTGGAATGTGAATTCGTGCCATATTTCGTACAGATGCCTGTGTGGAAGCTTTGCGTGATCGGTTTTACGGCTGGACTGGGAGAAGAAATGCTCTTCCGAGGTGTCATCCAGACAGCATTCGTGAACCAAATCGGAATCGCGCCCGCGTTGGCGATAGGCATTGCGGCAATTATTTTTGGAGCAATGCATTTCGTCACTCTCGCGTACGTCGTATTGGCAGCCACCGCGGGATTCTATTTGGGCTGGCTCTACCACCTCTCAGGGCAACTCGTGCTGCCAATTCTAGTGCACGGTCTTTATGATTCACTGGCTTTTATTTACCTCGTGCGCAGGGCCCAACAAAAAAACGGTCCTGCCGCGAATGGGCAGAACCGTTGATTGTCGATTCATTCAGCGTTGGGTATCAGCCGCCGTCACAGGCACCGGACGCGCAGCCGTCGTCAGTGCAGCCACAGTCGCTGCTGCAGGGATCGCAGCAGACAGGCATCGGACAACACACCGTCACGGGAACCTGCTTGCAGACAACACGCGGTACACAGCGAGTTACCGTGTACGGTACGGTGCGCGCCACACGTCGTGGAACCTGAATCGTGCGACACTCCGTAATCGGCTTGCAAACGGTGTACGAGACGTTGCGGATGCGCGTTTCCGTTTCCCAACGACAGGTCGTGTAAGGAATCTGCCGTGTGCAGGTTTCGGGAACCGTGCGGCATACGCGGTAGCAACAAGTTCGCACGCGGTGTTCCGGAACGCGATGGCAAACCTTGTAGCAAACCGTGCGTACACGTTGCTCAGGAACTCGATGGCAAACGCGGTAGCTACAGGTTCGCACGCGGTGTTCCGGAACGGTGCGGCAAACACGATAGCTGCAAGTCCGTACGCGGTGCTCGGGGACGCGATGGCAAACCTTGTAGCACACCGTGCGTACACGTTTCTCGGGTACGCGATGACAAACGCGGTAACTGCAGGTTCGCACCCGCTGCTCCGGTACTATGCGACAAACTCGATAGCAGCAAGTCCGTACGCGGGTTTCGGGAACCTTGTGGCACACGCGATAGCTGCAGGTTCGCACACATTGCTCCGGAACTACTCGGCAAACCGTATAGGGCACCGTCTTGCAGCAAGTTTCACACTCATAACGTACACAGTTGATCTGCTTTTCGCAGACTTGCGGTACCCAAACCTTGCGGCAACATTTGATTGGCGGACCTTGGCAGCACACCGTGCGGCAGCAACCGGGCGTGTACACACATCGACAGCAACACGGATCCCACGACCATGTACCGGGTTCTTGGATTACTCGCCGCACAACGGGCCCAGGACGCTCTTTGACGACGGTTTTCCAGCAACCCGATTTGACTTGGATTGTTTTCGTGTAATGGACCGGTCGGCGCACCGTGTAATTCACAACGCGTTCACGCTGCTCGCGAACACGTCGATAGACGGTATAGGGAATCTCGCGAGTCTTGGTTTCCCAGACCGTTCGGCATACCGTATATGGAATCTCGCGAGTCTTGGTTTCCCAGCCCGTGCGATTTACGGTGTAGGGAATCTCACGCGTCTTCGTTTCCCAATG
>CBDUAB010000400.1:0-4785 GCA_965365045.1 uncultured Planctomycetales bacterium | reverse complement strand
CGATGAGTTATGTCAGCCAATTCCTCCAAGCACGGAGGGCACGTTTCTGACCATAGCACAACAAGCGTCAGTGGTGCTTGCGTGGAACGGAGTGACGCCCGTTTGCCGTCGAATGTCGAATACGACGATGGCGGCAACGGAAGTAATGAAAAAGACCGCAGTTGCAACGACGAAGTGATTTGCGGGGCGCTCGAAACAAGCGACTCATTCAAGTTCACGTTCCGCCGCGAGGGGATTGCTTTTGGCTTTTCACCTTGGATGAGCATGTACCGTGAACTAGTCTTGATTTCGAAATGCTCAGCGACGCTACCGTCCGGCCAGCGCACGACAAGCCGATCGATCTGTTCGTCCGCGCCCAGCCCAAAATGAATCCATTTACTTGATTGCGAGAGAAAACCCGATCCGGCATGTAGTGTGCGCAGCTGCGAAGGGCGGCCGTCTCGGAGATGTAGTTCGACGCGCGCGCCGATCGCATCCCGATTGACACTGCGACCTTCGAGGCGCAACGTTAGCGAACGTTGGTTGCCGTCGTAGTTGTTTTGTAGAAAGCGAATTTGTGGTCCATTGCGGTTACTGACCCAAAAATCCAGATCACCGTCATGGTCCCAATCGGTGATGGCCACGCCTCGTCCATCATCGGGCAGATCGAGGCCACTGATTCCCGAAACGTCGGCAAACCGTGCCTGGCCGGTATTCAGAAAGCAACAGTGTCGTTCGTGGCCGCTAAATGAATGTCCTTGTTTAACGATGTTTAGAAAATCGCTCGCTTGTTCGGAATTGATTCCGTCGCTGCTGCCGAGCGAGATACTGCCGCCAGGCGACCCGACCTGCCGCCAAAAAAAACTTCACAAATCACCGGTGTCTTCGGTCGTGATGTAACCATTGGCGACAAACAAGTCTTGCCAACCATCGTTGTTGATATCGGCAAAGACACTGCTCCACGCCCAACGCCCCATTTCAACTTTGGCTTCATCGCCGACTTCCGCGAACTTGCCATCACCCAAATTACGAAACAGTGAATTCCCTTTGGCAAAGCGACGATAGAGTTGCCGGGTGGAACTGTCAGCGTCAGCCAGAAATCGAGATTGCGTTGTAATACGGTTGCCTGCTGACGAAAACATATTGCCAACATACAGGTCGGGGTGCCCGTCTCGATCATAGTCGGCCCAGCTCGCGGACATGCCCGATCCGTAATCCATGACTCCTTTGGGTCCCGCTTTATCCACGAAACGACCATTGTCGTTGATATAGAGATTGTTTTGGCCATAATCGTTGGCAACATACAGGTCCTGATCGCCATCGTTGTCACAGTCTTCCCATGCGGCTGCCAAACCATGGCGCTGATTATTCTCGTCCAGTCCGGTTTCGCGAGTGACATCGGCAAAAACCCAGGAAGTTCCCTCGATGTCGTTTCGCAACAATTGATTAGAACCGCCGTCGTTCGCATCGTGATAAACGAATGCCGGTAGATTCTGGGTTTCGCGCGACTTGCTGCTGGCGAAATCAACGGTCACGTATATGTCAAGATCGCGATCGTTGTCGTAATCGACCGACGACAACGACTGCAGATCGCGCTCGCCGATCAGGTGACGGACACGTTGTTGGAACGAACCGCCCACATTCTCCAGTACGATCACACCTTCGAATGTCGCCAGAGCCATGTCTTGGTCGCCGTCATTGTCCAGATCCACCAACAGTGCACTTGCGGTACGGTCAAGGAAATCGACGCCCCAAGATGCAGATGCTTCACGGACTGAACCGTCCTCTTTTTGCAAGAACAGGCGATTGGGTAAGCCACCTGGCTGGCACAAATAAACGTCGTCATATCCGTCTCCATTGACATCACCTACGGTGATTCCCTGGCGCGTGAAATAGTTCATGCCATGAACGTATTCGATGCGCGCGAGCCAGTGCTGCAAACCGCGGGACAGTTGTTCGCGGAACACGTCGGTCTGCCCGACAACCGCGTTGGTGCGGTCTGAAAACCAAGGCGACGCGTCGTTAGCGACGATTTCTTCGTAGTCGGTGACACGTAGTTCCTTAAGACGTACTTTGGGAGATTGCTGTCTGTCGCCGTTTGAAGTCCAGACAAGATGCCAAGCAGCATTCTGTTGCAGTCTTCCGGTTTCGGTCTGCCCAACGATCGTCAACAGCGCGCGGCTCTCGATTGTTTCATCGTGCATTTCGACCGCGACAAGTTTGATTTTGGCGTAGTCAATCACAGCGAAAGCGGCCGTCAATTCGTCGAGTGCCGACGTAAAGCGACTTGCGCCGGCGCGCCGCGCGTTGCCGTTGGCTCGTCCCCGCCAAATGCGCACACGTTCGTTTTCGTAGACTAAGTCGTCGGCACAACGAAGTGGCGAAAAAGAAAAATCGTTCGCCAACCAATCCCCGAGCTGAGTCTCGCTTGCTGATTCTTTATCACTTAATCGCGCTGCGATTTTATTTAAGGCAAACGAGGCTTGCTCCGCGAAAACTTCGCTGTTCCAACCGCCAGAGCCAGCGCTGAGTCGCTCACGAATGGTTTCTTGAGCAAGTTTCCCTCGTGGCGTGGTTAGTGAAACGGTTTCCACGGTCGTGTCTGTCGGCGTGTTTGGTCTATTGTCTCGGGACCGCTTCCAGACTAAGAATGCTCCCGACATCGTCACCAGCAATATCAACAGGATTATCGGGTGGCGGATTCGGGACATGAGGTTTGTTAGATATTGGAATGCAATGGGGGGCAAAAGGGCTGGGGTCGAGCCTAATTGGAAGCGCAAACCCAATTCGTCAAAGCAGTTGAGTTGCTTCGCACAAACCGGAACGTCGTCAAAAATTTGCCTCGCGTTTGTGAATCGTCTCGCTGTCTAGCAGCTTGACGATGACGAAATTCTAGGACGTAATAGTTGTTTCGCCCTGGAACGGTCGTTATTCTATCCTAAAGAACGTGTTCGGAAATGTTGTACGATGGGCCTCCGAGGCCATCGACTCCTAGCAGTTTGACGCTCGCGACGGCCTCGGGGGCATCGTACACCGTGTATACACATTCTAAGTGGAACAAGATTAGGCACGTTTCTTACATTCCTAATGTCACCGGAAAGGTGTTGCCATGCAGCGATTGATTACCGTCTTCTCATTTCTATTAGTTCCATTAGTTGCGGGACTGAGCGCGGACCATCTCTCTTCGCACGGTCATTCGGACACCACGACAGCGACTTGGGACTTTGACGCAACGCTCGACGGCTGGTCGTTTACGGGCGTTTTCACGACGCCGCTCGAATCGGGAAATCCCGACGAAACGATTGCTTCCGTTGTTAACCAACCGGTTCTTTACTATGCCCAGCCTCGCGAGGATGTGGAGACGTACCGAATCTTTCCTCTGCTCGCTGTTAACGAAGGCGGTGATTATGAACTCATTGCGCACGGTTCTGGCCACGAGCCGATCGTTGAGGGCTTGAACAGCTACGTACCCACGTGGACCGGAACAACGGAGTTCGAAACCGACTCAACCCCCGGCGTCACGTATCACATCGGATTTGGCATGACGCGCATCGGCATTCAAAACGACAGCGGCGGCATCATTCCGTTTCACGACACGGGCGGTGAAGGGATTATCGTTCGAGATGACAACACGTCGGATCCGGACTGGGTCCCCGCGTTGGGGCCATGGGTCGACGGACATGCGTCCGGGCCGGGTGGGCGTGACTACCGATATATTCAAGCGATCCAATGGTCGGGAATTGACCCGCCAAACAACTGTGACTTTAACGGCGACGGTGTATGCACAACGGACGACGTTGATCTTCTAGTCACTGAAGTTGTAGCCGGCACGAACAGTCCGGCCTTTGACCTCACTGGTGATGGCACGGTTGGCCAAGATGATTTGGACACTTGGCTTCGCTTAGCGGCCACCGCGAATGGCAAAGGCGCGCCGTATTTGCCGGGCGATGCCAATCTCGATGGAATGGTTGACGCAGCGGATCTGAACCAGGTCGGCATCAATTGGCAAGGGAGTCCCAATTTGTGGAGCGCGGGAGACTTCAACGCGTCCGGAGCCGTGGACGCCGGCGACCTCAATCTATTGGGAATCAATTGGCAGCAAATGATACCGATGCCGGCCGCTGCCAGCTCGGTTCCAGAACCGGCAACATGGTGCCTGTTGGGTTTGGGAATAGGATGTTTCTTTCACGTTCGTCGACAACGCCGAAAGCATTATTCTTGATATGGCCAAATAAAAAATACTGGTCAAGATCACGGAGGAGCAGTTTTCTAAAGCACCATCTTGTCGGCGAGGTTTGACGATGAATCGGCATGTAGTATCTTCACTTTGCTTGATGGTGGCGTTGAGTTTGTTGTTCGTGACATGGACCAACGGCCAAGAATTGCTACAAGATCCCGGATTTGAATCTTCCGATGTCGATAACCAAATCAATCCGTTTTGGACACTTGACGTAAACTTTCCGGACGACGTTGGCCCCTCGGCCAGGTTCCAAGCGGCACCTTGGGCAAGCAACCCGGGCGGGACTCCCGGAATTGGAGTGTGGCTGCGATCATTCGAAGGCGCTCAGGGTCCCGATGAACCTCTCGCCGAAGCTCGTGTGTACCAAGATGTAGACGCCAGTCCTGGCGTTGAGTACGTGGCTACGACTTGGTATAAGGCCGAAGCAAACTTCTTATCGCTCGCGACGGTTTTTGGTCTCGATTTCCTGCAAGGCGATACGCGAATCGCAAACGCGCCGATTGTTGAGTTGACTTCAGTTCCCCGCGACGCGACCTGGCGCGAGTACACGACTAGCGGTGTTGCAC
>CBDUAB010000399.1:0-4794 GCA_965365045.1 uncultured Planctomycetales bacterium | reverse complement strand
GGTGCGAACTTTTGTGAAGTAGTTGTGGAGATTCTACCGAATAGTTAAGTGATACGGAATCGAGTCGTTTCGGCTGCGCAGGCAAAAGGACACCAATGTACCAACAATACTGGGGCTTCAAACAGCCACCGTTCAACCTTGGCAAAGATGGGCAAGGTTACTTTAAGAGTCCATCGCAGGTCGAAGCACTCGCCCGCCTGTCCTTCCTCGTCGAAGACCAACACCGGCTCGGTTTGCTCGTCGGGCCCAGTGGGATCGGCAAATCCGTACTTCTCGATGCTTTCGCCCGACGTCAACGCATGGGGGGTCACCAAGTCGCGCGGATCAACTTGCTGGGAATGCAACACGATGAATTCGTTTGGCACTTAGCCGCGGATCTGGGTGAAACGCCACGTCAGTCAGACACACTTGGCGAACTATGGCGGCGCATCCAAGATCGACTACTCGTCAATCGGTATCAACAAGTTTCCACCGTCATGCTGTTTGATGACGTGGACGAAGCGGAACAGGACGTAATTACGGCCATTACGCGGCTGGCGATTTGGCAGCCGGCGGCGGACGCCCAAATCACTATTGTCGTCACTTGCGATGATAACCGAACGGAGCTGATCGGTCGTCGCCTGTTAGAACTGTCTGAACTCCGAATCGAATTGGGTACGTGGGAGCAATGCGATACGGCTGAATTTCTCGAACAGATTCTGACGAATGCTGGTCGCGAGGCACCCGTATTTGATGCCGGTGCTATCGAAGAAATACATGAAGTCTCCGCGGGAGTCCCGCGCCGCATCTGTCAAGTCGGTGAAATGTCGCTTGTTGCCGGAGCCGGCTATGGCCTAGAAACGATCGACGCCGAAACGATTGCTGATGTGGTTTCAGAGTTGGCTGTTGACAGGCCTGCGCCGATTGCGTTTTGAGCGGCTATGGATTTTTCACGCTCGTAGGCCGGGACAAGCGGCGCGAGCACTGCAGGGTTGCTTATCGCTTTCCCTGCCGCGCTGTTCCGGCATGAATCGCCAAGTCGGTATCTGTTGACGATTCCCGCCGGAACAGCGCGGCGTGGATACGAATCATCAGAAACGACACCTGTCGCGCCGCTCGGTCCGGCCTACATGCGGTCCGGTCTGCATGATCCATGCGAATCACAACGCTCACTGGACCTGCTTGACCCATTCCAAGACCACCCATCCAACCTTTGCCAGCGAAAGCGGTGCGCATTTGTCGGGTGTGTCCAGCGTCGTGTGCCAATAGGACCCACGCAATCCAGGTCTCGGATAGTCAAAGTCGATGATGTCGCAGCTTGGAATACCGGCCACATCGTGCAACTTCAGATGATCATCGCGCACTTTGTGACGTGGGCGGGCGATGAATTCGCTGACGCCTAGACGGCGCGCCGTCCGCCAGATGTCATGCACCAGTGGCGCTGAATCTCGCCAGGACAAGCTGATTCGCTCGTAAAAGATTTGTAGTTCAGCGTCGCCCACCATGTCCAACAACACCGCATACCGGTAACGATAGTCTCGATGATTTGCCACGTAAGCGCGAGCAAAATAATCCGAGCCAAGAAAATACGTATCGCGGCGATCGTCGTAAACCAATTCTTCGCCATCAAACAAGACAAAATCGACACCCACGTTGGTTACCGTGGACATGTGGTGCGCGAGTTCAGCCAACACCGCAACACCGCTCGCCCCATCGTTTGCGCCGATAAAGATTCCCTGGCGAAGTCGCGGATTCGGGTCACGGTCGGGAAACGGTCGTGTGTCATAATGGGCACACAATAGAATTCGCTCGGCGCGATCCGGGTGCCATTGCACGACGAGGTTGGTCATGGGTACCGCGGAACCGTCGACGGGATGACGGACCGTAAAATTTTGCGGCTCGACGATTCCACCTAGTTGCTCGAAATGAGTCGTCAGCATTTCTCGCTGCCGTGCCATCCCGGCGGTTCCGCTCACGCGTGGCCCAAGGTCGCATATCCGCTGCAGCCATTCGTAGGCGCGTTGGCCATCAACGGGTATCTGATGCAATTGCACTTGTCGCGCAGCCGGCGGATCTTGTGCGTTCGGCTTAGCCCCCGCGAAGAAGATGACATACACCACCAACAACGCGGCGACCGCCAAAGATGAGGCGAGAAACCACGTCTGCAAGGTGCTCCTGTCACCGGCTGCGGCCGCGACGGACTTGCGTCGCTTACTTATTCCACTCGAAACACGCGTCATAACTCCAGCGTACCTAGTACTGCGACCAAACAAAAGACTCATATAATGCATAGGTTTATCTATCTTTACTTGTGGCTTGCCCACTAGTGGGTCTACAATTCTTGCAAAACCCACCCATTCAAGGATGAAACACATGATTAACGTCGACCGCGTACTCACAATCCATCAGGACACCGTCGTTCGCTGGCACGATTCGGAAATCGACCAGCCGTATGATTCAATTCATGGAATCGTTTGTGAGCAGCATAGCTACAACTTCCGACTTTGGCATCAGGAAGACATCGCGCGTAATCCAGATGCTACGGATCAAGAGATTGCCAACGTCAAGCGATCCATCGACAAGCTCAATCAGCGACGGAACGACTGGATCGAGAAAATCGACCAGTGGATTGTCGAGGATTTGACTCAACAGGGGACCGGCGCCTCAACCGACGCTCCCCGCAACACGGAAACACCGGGCAGCGCAATCGATCGACTGTCAATCCTGGCGCTGCGACTTTATCACTTGGATGAGCAAACGGCACGACTCGATGCCACACCAGACTTGGTTGCTTCGGTAAATCGCAAGATCGCGGTTGGTCTAGCGCAACAGAAAGACCTTTCGAAATCGCTGGCGGAGCTGCTTGCCGACATCTACGCGGGCCGCAAACGGCACGGCACGTACCAGCAGATGAAAATGTACAATGATCCCAAATTGAATCCGCAGATCTACAACGCTCAACGCCGCGCCGGATAGACACGCGGCACTGGTTGGGGAACCGCGGGTTCATCGGGCCGCTGTTCAGGTGTTGGACGTCTGGCAGGCTCCGTGGCATCGTCTGCATACCACTCGCCCAAGACAACGTCGACCTTTTGTTGTTTATTGTTACGGCGATAGTGCACGACAATTTTTTCACCGCCACGTCGTTTCGACATGAGCTGCCGCAACGTTTCAAACGAATCCACTTTATCGTCATCCACGCCGACGATGACGTCACCGCTTCGTATGCCAACGCCGTGAGCCGCGGACCCCGGCGCCACATTCTTAACCGGACAGCCATTGGCAGCGAGAATCGTTGGATCCGCTTCAACGCCCAACAGAGCGCCACCGTGGAATTCCAGTTTTTCCTCCCCGAGGCGTTTGGCCAATTCTTCGGCGCCAGAAGGTGACAGGTCGGTACCTTTCAAATGCACTCGACGCAGATGCCCAAGCCCTGCCAGATACTTTACCGCCTTGTCCGACACTGGCGAATACTGGATTTTGACGTATCTTAGATTCGGCATTTCAGCCAAATGTGCGATTCCCTTGTCGGTTATCGCGGTTCGAATCATCACCAGAGTTTCCAGATTAGGGACCTGCGCAACGTGTCTCATATCGGCATCCGTGATTTCTTTGCCGTATAGATAAAGCTGCTGCAGATCGGTCAACCAACGAAGTTGCCGTAGGTCTGTTGTCTGGCCGCGCCATTGCTGGCCAATGACCAATTGGTTACTTGCGATGGGAACGATCCGAAAAGCGTTTGGATCGATCGCCATGTGATTGGAAGTACGAGCGCCAAGCCGCCGCAATTCCGCCAGTGCATCATTTTGACGCCAGCGATTTACGGCTGACAAAGCCGCTTGGGCAAGATTGGCCGCCGGTTTCGATCCGATCTGCATTGTGCGTTCGAGCGCCGCACGGGCTGCGTCCTCGATAGCTGGATCCGAAGACCGCGCCTGTTGGCTGAGCACATGAATTGCCCGCATCATCACTTCACGACTACCCTGATCGACCGCCTCCGCCAATGGAATGGTCGCCGTCGTACCAATCGCGATCAAACGCTTCGTCGCCGCGTTGCGAACGTCATAGTTGTCCGAATCCAAGTCAACGATCAAACTTGAAATGTTTACGTTTTCAGGCGTTGACGGCTCGGCAAGCAAAACACGCGCCGGAGCTTGAGAGAGGACAAGGCTGAACCCGCCGACGAGAACGGCGCTCCTTAGTCGCAGGAATCGGTCCATGGCGTGAAAGCTCCGGGCAAGTTACGATCGGTGCTGCTAAAAATTTTAGCTCTTTAGAACTTGGGAACAACTCGCTGGTTCCCTGCTGATCCAATTATACTCCTCATCACGAATTGACGTTATTCCAAAGTCACGATGTTTGAGGCCGAAGAATACGAATTGATTGATTTCGGGAATTCCCGCAAATTGGAACGATTCGGCCCCCATTTGCTGGACCGGCCTTGCCCAGCCGCCGAGGGGACTCAAGCCGCCGATCCGCGGCAATGGAAGCAATCCACGGCACGCTTTCGGCGCAAAAGCGCCGATCATGGTCGCTGGGAACCAGCCAAAGCCGTATCGAAGCCGTGGTTGATTCGACATGGGCAGTTGGCGTTTCAATTAAAGGCGACCCGTTTTGGTCACCTGGGCATTTTTCCGGAGCAAGCTCCGAATTGGACGGAGATACAACGCAGAATTCGTGCGGCCAAACGGCCAGTTAAACTGCTTAACCTGTTTGCTTATACGGGCGGCAGCACACTGGCCGCCGCGGCGGCCGGAGCCGAAGTCGTCCACGTCGACGCAGCCAAAAACGTGGTGTCTTGGGCGCGAATCAACG
>CBDUAB010000398.1:0-4795 GCA_965365045.1 uncultured Planctomycetales bacterium | reverse complement strand
CTTCAGTCGCCGACCAACGCTGCGCGTCGGTGCCCGCTCCTTCAGGATGACACAAGTAGTCCAAACGTTTTCCGCTTGAGTAAATGATGTGATGTGTTCTTTTATTGCCGTTCTCGCGACCGATCGTTTCGGCGACGCTCACGGCATCTGCCTCGCCGTGTGCGCAGGGTTGCTAATTATAGTGACAACAGGATGTCGGAACGACGTAGCCTCGTCCATTCCGGACGTAGACAATCGGGAAATAAACGTCGCCGATGATTCGCAAACAGGCCAGATCCCCGACATCGACCTGGACGACATCGACGAAGCCGTCGCGGATGCCATTCGCGGCGCTATGAAGAGGGTACGTCAGTTGCCGGATTCGGCTAATAGTTGGGGCCATCTGGGCATGGTGCTGCTGGCCCATGACTTTCGTGTGCCCGCGGCGGAGTGCTTTTCGCACGCTGGCAATCTTGATCCAAACGAGCCACGGTGGCCATTGTTTCAAGCCCGCGCCATCAAGCCGGCTCAGCCATTGACGGCGATACCACTAATGGAGAGGGCGATTTCGCTATTCCCGAATTCGTCCGCGCGACCCGACGCGTCGGTGCTACGACTCCAGTTGGCCGAGCTGCTTATTGGGCGAAATCTCCTCGACAAGGCGACACAACACATACAAAAGGTCTTGGCGTCCGACGCCAAAAACGCGCGCGCCCATTACGAAATGGGACGGCTCGCATTTCTGAAAAGCGATTTCCCGGGTTGCTTGGAACAACTCCACCGGGCTGAGTCGCTGGGAGCGGTACGAAAGCAGGGGATTCTGTTGGCCGCCGAGGCGCACCGGCGACTCGGTGACGTTCAAGCTGCCGACGAACAACGGGCGCGCGCAGCCAAGATGTCCAAATCCACGTGGCCGGACCCGTATTCCCAACAAGTGGCCAAGCTCCGAACGGGGCTCAAGGCACGACTCGTCCGGGCTGAATACCTCTACACGCGGCAAGAATTCGACAAATCCATAAACATGCTTGAAAAAACCATCAGGGATTACCCCGAGTCGCATTGGGCACGAGTCCTGTTGGCTCGAGCGCTGATTCGTTTGCGAAGATTGGCAGAAGCGGAAAAGACGCTTACCGAGGCCCTTGAATTGTCACCGGACTCGGTCGAAGCGCATTTCCGCATGGGAGTCTCGCTACAATTGCAACAAAAATATCGCGACGCCTCAAAATCGTTTGAGCAATCGCTGCAATACAAACCTGACTTTGCGATGGCACACAAAAATCTGGGATTCTGCCAAATCAACTTAGGTGACTTTGATGCGGCCGTCGCATCGCTGCATCGTGCGGTCGAGAGCCAGCCTGATTTCATTGAAGGCTGGATGACTCTCGGCCAGGCCGAAGAGAAACGGGGCAACATTGAGCAAGCTCGCCAGGCTTATCAAAAAGCGCTCGCACTGAAACCGGACAACGGCGCGATCCGCGAGAGGCTAAGGCTCTTGGATGTTGACGCATCGTTTGATCCCAGCGATTTGGAGCCTTAGAGGCAAAACAGTCACTCCGTGGAATCGATAATGAACTCATTCGGAAGGAGCGGTGTTGAAGTCTCCGTATAGAAATCCGTCCCTTGCTTCATTGCAGAATCCTGCCTGTTCTGTGTCACGTGTTGAATCATTCCATTGACGTCATCATTGGCATGCGTGGCCACCAGTCGTACGTTAGGATGGTTGTTCCGATATACCCGAAATATCTCATCCGCGAACGCCTGACCTATGAACTCCACGCCGGAGAAATCTAGGAACACTTCTTCAAACCTCTCGAATCGTGATAACACGCGTCGGGCCTGAGAACGCGATACCAGAGAGTCCGTTCCAAACTGCGCAAGCGAAATGGGAACGTGCGTCTTTGAGAATGTGGCCTCTTCTGGCGAGGAGGCATATTTCCCAAACACGTCACGAGGGTGCCTAGTCGACCGAGACGAGATTACCATCCGAATAAAAGTTCCCTTGATTGCGCGGCCACGATCGTCCTGTTGGAGCCAGTCGTTGTCAGGCTGGTAGTGAACAAAATGAAGCCTGCCAGATGCAATCTCGAACGTGTCGAACATTCTTGATGTGAAGAAAATGCCTTCACCAGTGTGTCGGCTCGGATCGGTTGTTAGTTTGCCCTTTGCGAGTTCAAGAATTGCCTCGCGCTCGTCCGGAAGATTGCAACTGTCCGCGACCTTTTTGAAAATTCCAATTCCTTCATCTATGACCTGCAAGTCTATTTGCCCTATCGTGCGAAAGACTTTTACCCGAGCGAGCGGACTCGCAGAATGGTCAATGACATTATTCACCATCTCGGTAAGTCCGTAGCTGCAGACAGCGAGAACGTTATCCGAGACCCCCTCCAACAGTGGCCGAACACGATTGCGCCAGACTATGTCTTCTTCCAGTTGCGCGTTGACCACCAATTCAATCGTTTCTTCACTAAGCGCTTGCAAGTAATACTCGCGTGACTGGGTCATTCCTTTGGCATCAAGCACACCCTCACGCACCAAGTGCTGTAAATGCCTCGCCACTGCTTGCCGCGTCATGCCGAAATGCTTGGCGGTGAAGGACGCGATGTCCTGAGTGTGCGCGGCGATGTGGTCCGTGATGAACTGGTGAATGCGATGTGTGCGCTGACGCATTTCTAGTTGCCTCCACAAAACACGAACAAACACACAAAGAATCGAATGTACCAACGTGTTCTAGTTGTACGCTTCAACGCCTGAATTGTCAACCAAATGGAAAACAATTGTCAACATTACGAAACGTCGGTGGGGTCAAGAATGCATAAGTCATTTGATGAACGCGATTTATATTGTCAACAATTGGAAAGCTGTAGCCAATTGGAGGCGCTGGTGTCGAAATCGCAAATGCGTGCTCAATGAAGTAAGTGAGAAAACGGCGTGCTCCATGATCTGAGAGAAACCATGATGGGGGAGAAAATGTTAAGAAAACCAAAATCGGAGTGAACATTCGATTTCTTGCCGAAACTGTGCGAAATCTCATAGAAAAGTTCGTTTTCTGGTAGCAGACTGCTTCTTTGAAAACCGGGCGAAAAAGCGCACTGACTACTTTTGTTTAGTTATTGTTGCGGTTACATTAAGGAATAGGTCCGAAAAGAAGGATTCTCGAGGTTTTGCAGGTTATTCTGAATAGATCGGGGATTCCCCGATATTCGCGGGCGTATATTCGCTGACGAAGTTCCCGCCCGGCGTTGTTTTTCACACCATCCCACACAATCTTTTTCTATGTAAATGGAGTCTGATTACATGTTGAGCCAAAGCTTGCGCGCTAAGTCAAGGTCTCGGATCCGATCACGGCAGAATCGTGCCAAGCTCGGCAAGCCGTTTGCGTTTACGTCGGCAAGTCGCAACCAATTGGGAAGTACAAAACTACAAACGGAAACATTGGAACCGCGCATTGTTTTGGCTGGGGACATCGTTATTTCCGAGTTCATGGCCGTCAACAATGGTACTTTGAACGACGAAGACGGTTCGTCCGCCGACTGGATTGAGCTTTTCAACAATAGCTCCCAGCCCGTGGACCTCGCCGGCTGGCACCTCACCGACGACAGCGAGGACCTAACAAAATGGCAGTTTCCTGACGTCACGATTGGACCAGACGAGTTTTTAATTGTCTTCGCATCCGACAAGGACCGTGTCGATCCCGATTCTGAATTGCACGCGAATTTCAAGCTGACATCCGCGGGAGAATACTTGGGACTTTACCAATCGGATGGCACGATGTCCCATGAATACGCATCTGTCGAGGGCGGATATCCATCGCAGCTACCGGACGTCTCGTACGGTGTCGAACAGACAACGTTGGATTACGATTTTATCACCGCGGGAGCTGAGGTGGGCGTGCTGATTCCGACTTCCGCGGGTCAGGACGTGCCGACGGCCACTTGGACGGCTGACGATTTTGACGACGGCGCTTGGTCGACGCACGATCTCGGTGTCGGATTCGATGCCGGCGGCGAGCTACTTGGAACAATCTCCGACAACGGAAATATCGGCGCAAGCATGCAAGGAAACACGGCCTCCGCTTATGCGCGCGCGGAGTTCAACATCGACGGGGCGGTCCCGGAGATGGATGCCCTGACGATGAACGTCAATTTCGACGACGGCTATGTTGCTTACTTAAACGGCGTCGAGGTGGCCAGCAACAATGCCCCGGGAGCCCGTGATTGGAGTTCGCAGGCAACGCAAACGCACGGCGGCGAATTGGCTTCAATTGATTTCGGCGGATTCTCTGACGGCGATCTTCAAGACCTCTTCACCCTCAATGGCGGAGCCCGTTTTATTGGGGATCGTTTGGAAGTAACGCGAAGCTCCGCGAGCCAGACGGGCGCCGCATGGATCACCGAACCGCTGCCATTTGGACTTGATTATACGTTCAGTACGGCTTTTGAGCTGGATGTGTATTCGCCCGGCGGGATTTCCTTTCTTGAAGCTCCGGACGCCGACGGCAACGGCGGACAGGGCATGACGTTTGTATTGCAAGCGGGCGGTCCGTTTCGGTTGGGCGGCGGGAAGGGTGGATTGGGATTGGTCGATACGGGCATGACATTTGTGGCCGTTGAATTCGACACGTACAACGGCACTGCCGCCAATCAGTCCTTTGACGATGGCGACTCCGCGCCGACGCACATTGGCATCGACACCAGTGCCGACGGCAGCATAGCCAGCGTGGGCGTCCCGCGTTTCAACGGTGGCGATCCAGGTGACAACACACGCTATGTGTGGGTCGACTACGACGGTTTCACGGACGCGATGGATGTCTATTTTT